>CAZPEQ010000139.1:0-6749 GCA_964585605.1 uncultured Weeksellaceae bacterium
CAACTTGCTCTATGATCCACTCATACTGACTGTTTCGGGTGGCTTTTGTGGAGATGCACAAATAGATACGATCAGCAGCTGCGATTTTGGTTCCCTGGTGTTCGTGCCAGAGTCCTTCTCACCAAATGGTGATCTGATCAATGATTTTTTCGAGATCCAGGGAATTGAAGGTTTCCCGAACAACGTGATTCAAGTTTATAACCGCTGGGGTAATATCATCTATGAAGCTCAGGGCTACGACAACGAATCTGTCAGGTGGGATGGGTCTTCGGTTGATGGATTGTTAGGTGATCAGGCTCCGGCAGGAACCTATTATTACGTGCTGGATTTAGATTTTGAAGGGGCAGAGGTCATACGGGGCTTCGTCTATTTGAACAGATGAGAAAGAGCTTCCATATCGCAGTGATTGCCCTGATCGCGCTCATGGCTCCGAAGGAGGCCAAGTCTCAGCAGGATCCGTTGTTTTCCCAGTACATGTTCAACACCTTGGCTTTCAATCCAGGATACACGGGAACCACTGATGTGTTTTCCATTATGGCCTTGTCTCGGCATCAATGGGTAGGGTTTGATGGTGCGCCCAATACGCAGACACTTTCTTTACACTCACCACTTCCCAATAAGAACATTTCCATCGGCGGTAACATCATCACCGATCGGCTGGGTCCTATTACGCAAACAGGTGCGTTTGCTTCTGTTGCGTATCGTTTCCAAACAAGTCCTGAAACTCAGTTGTCACTTGGTTTGGTGGGCGGGGCCAACTTGTTTCAAGCAGGTTTAGGATCCTTGGAAACCGTTGATGATGACCCCTCTAATGCCAATATCAACAGTGAACTCATGCCCAATTTCGGATTCGGTGCTTACTGGTATGCAGATCGATATTATGTAGGATTATCCGTGCCGAAGTTGCTACAAAATGAATTCTCTGCCGATGGTGCGGTGCTTACAACATCTGAGGAGGAGCGACATTATTTCTTGATAGCAGGTATCGTTCGTGATATCAGTGCTGATCTAAAGGTCAGGCCGTCGATCATGGCACGTGTAGTAGAAGGGGCTCCTTTGTCTGCTGACGTCAATGTGAACTTTTTACTGCGTGATAAGATTTGGTTTGGGGCACTCTATCGCTTAGGCAATTCGTTTGGTGTGATGGCACAGTACCAGTTTACAGAACAATTGAAGGCAGGCTATGCTTTTGATATGACGACGAGCAAGTTAGGTGCCTACAATGCTGGCACGCATGAGATCATGGTTGGCTATGACCTGAAGTTCACCAAGGGTAGTATCATCTCTCCACGGTATTTTTAAGATGAGAATACTGCTCACATACTTCCTTTTCATACTGGTCAGTGCAGGAGTTCTGGCACAAGGAGGTTCCGCTGCGCATATTCGAGAAGCCGACAAATTCTATGCGGATATGTCCTTTGCGAAAGCCATTCCGGAATATCAAGCAGCGGCAGAGCAGGGCGCGGTTAACGAGCACGTAACAAGTCGGCTAGCAGAATGTTATTTGCGGTTGAACGATCCCCAGAAGGCAGAATACTGGTATTCGACGGTTGTTAAATTCTTGAACTGCAGTCCGGTCAATTACTACTACTATGCGGAAGCATTAAAAGCGAACAGCCGCTACGAGCAAGCTGAACGTTGGATGGACAAGTATTTGGTCGCAGCGAATACGACAGGTAGCAAGCGCAGCAACATCAGCGACTTTGCCAGAAAGTTTGCGTATGATATTGATCGCTACGCAATAAGCACCGTAAGTGCGAACACCAAATACTCTGACTTTGCACCAGCTTGGTTAGGAGATTCGAAGTTGGTATTCGCTTCCTCGAGAAAGGAGACAGTTGGCTTGCAGAGAAAGGCTGGTTACAACGACCAACCCTTTCTTGATCTGTACATGGCTGACATTATGCCTAGCGGAGATATTTCGAGTGTTCAGTCAATGGGTGGCGACATCAACTCAAAATTTCACGAAGGCCCCGTAACCAGCTCTGTAGATGGGAAGACCCTCTATTTCACGCGTAATGACCTGTTCAAAGGGAGGTCGCAGAAAGGCAAGAACGGTGTTCATCATTTAAATATTTACAGCGCTACGGCTAGTAAGAATTCGTGGAAGGACGTGCGCGAGTTTGCCTATAATAAATCTGAATTTTCAGTTGGACATCCTACCTTGAGCAAGGATGGTAAGCGTATCTTCTTCGCCAGTAATATTCCGGGAGGGGAAGGCGGATCCGATATCTACTATTGCGATTTGATCGACGGCGTTTGGGGTGACCCCAAGAACTTGGGAACAGGTGTGAATACCGCCCAAGATGAAATGTTCCCGTACATCGCCGCAGATGCCACACTCTACTTTGCAAGTAATGGACACCCTGGACTTGGTGGCTTAGATATTTTTGCGGCACCTGTGCAAGAAACGGGTAACTACGACCTGTCGATCAACATGGGTGCGCCGGTTAACGGGCCACGCGATGATTTCGGTTTGATCATAGATGAAGGCGGTAAGCAAGGTTATTTCGCGTCCAACAGGCCAGGTGGGAAAGGCGATGATGACATCTATCATTTCAAGCAACTCAGTGCATTGGCGGAACGCTTTCTATGCACCGGGCAAATCGTTGATGCGGAATTCTCTTCGAACTTGGAGAATGTGGATGTGGTATTGCAGACAGGAGACGGAGAAGAGGTGGCACGTTCCAAGACCGATCCAGAAGGAAAATTCGTATTCCCAATAAACAAGGGGCTCGAGTACAAAGTAGTTGCATCCGTGGATGGGCGGTTCGAATCGATCTTTCATTTTGATTCGCATGAAATAGAAAAGCGGCAGATCGTTTCTTGTATGATGGAGATGGCCGCAGAAGACGGTATCCTGATGCGTGGCGTTGCACGGACGGCCAATGGTGGCTACGTCCGCGATATGACTGTTTCGTTGGTAAGCTTGACCACGTTCGAGACAAAGACCACGACTACAGGACCTGGAGGCGACTTCCATTTTAAGGCGGATCCAGAGGACGAGTATGAGATATTATTTGAAAAGCGAGGTTACTTTTCACAGACCGTTCCTGCATCAACGCAAGGGTTGAACGAAGGCCTGATTGATCTAAATAAGATCAGAGCGCTTAAGTTCGATTTGGCAGAAGTTGGCAAACCCATCATCGTACCAGAAGTGAGATGGAATGGGAGCGAAGAGCGTTTAGATGGAATCGCGAAAGCAGAAGTAGAGTTGTTAGCCGAAAAGCTCATGGTTAACCCCTCTATGGTCATTGAGATTGGGGTGCATACTGATGCTCGAGGGGATGCAACAGAGAATCTAGCACTGTCGCAAGCACGCGCTGACAAGGTCAAAGAATTCCTGGTCATATATGGTCTTAGAGAGAATAGGGTTGCAACCAAAGGATACGGATCCTCCCGCTTGATCAATCGGTGTATTCCAGGAGCTGAATGCACAGATGCAGAACATGGGGAGAATGTACGCCTAGAGTATATTGTAACTGGTTACTTCCAATAACCTTTAGTCATTATGAGAACAACGAGTTTAGCCTTTACCACGCTTGTGTGCCTGTTTATGTCCTGTGGCTCAGAACAAGATCAGGTTGTGGCCATTGATAACGCATCAACTCAAGTAGAACAGCAGGAGCCGATCGCCCAACGTTTGGCGCTTGACGAGTGGGCGAAAAATTTGAGCGATAAGCCCGGGTTGATCTTGGATGTACGAACAGCAGACGAGGTGGCTAGGGGAAAGATCGGAGGGGCGGTCAATGTCGATTTCCTTGGAGATGATTTCGTCAAGGGAGTAGAGGAATTTGATAGAAGCAAGCCTGTTCATGTATACTGCGCTGCTGGCGGCAGAAGTAAAAAAGCCATGAAGCAGCTTAGCGAGTTGGGCTTTACCGAAGTGTATGATCTTAAAGGTGGATTCAACGGTTGGTTCGGAGCAGGCAAACCGGTAGAAAAACCCTAGAGTTGGCCAAAGCGATATCCCGCTTTTGCGAAATGTGCTAAAGTTCTCGGCAAGGTGTAGGCTAAATTCTTTTGTGCCTTTAAACTGTCGTGGAACACGATTATAGAGCCGCTAGTTGCATTGCGGATCACATTCCTTAAACACTTCTCCTGACTTATTCCCTGGTCAAAATCTCCACTTAAGACATCCCACATGATGATCTTATGCGTTGTGCCAAGTGCTTTTGCCTGTGCTCGTTTGATTCTGCCATACGGTGGTCGGAACAAAGCTGTTCCTGTTAGCTGTTGACACCTTTCAATGTTGTTCAAGTATTCTTTGGCAGGTGTTTGCCAACCGTTCAAGTGGCTATAGGAATGGTTGCCGATACTGTGCCCTGCAGTCTTGATTTTTGCAAAAAGTGCCGGGTGCTTGTCAATATTCTCACCTATGCAAAAGAACGTTCCCTTAGCACGATACCTTTCCAACTCATCTAAGACGAATGGGGTCACTTCAGGAATAGGACCGTCATCGAAGGTCAAGTAAATCACCTTCTCCGTATCGGGCATGCGCCATACGAGATCCCGGTACAGCGCCTTTACGATGGAAGGTGTTTTAACCGGGTACACTAGAACTTACCGCGAATGGTCTTTCTACCCGCCGCTTTTTGCTGAGACTCTACTACAATAGCTTCCACTCTTGGTTTGTATTTCTCGCTAAGCTCAGTCTGTCCCGCTTTATCAGCTTGTTGTAGTAGCTGTTGTACCACAGCAGCAGCAGCGTTCATCTCATTTTTAATGTCCTTGTCTTGCACAAACTGATCATCCAAGCTCATGAAGTACTGGTGCTTTTCATCATGCAGGTTGAACACGATCTCCGATACTTCATTTGCTTTCTCGATTTCACCCAACTCATAATAAGCCATGACCGTTGGCAGCAGGATGCGGTCGAAAGGCACATTATGATCCGGCATCATCTCAAGAGAAAGATCCAACACTTCCTTAGCCTTGTCATTCTTCCCTTCCTTGATCAAGCCATCGGCTAAGTTGCTCAACTGAAGACGCAAGTTCGTAGCCATACGTAGGACATTCTCATCCAAGTACACTTCATCTTCACTATCCATGTTACCCCACCGGAATTTGTTGATGACGTTATCGTACATGATATCGGTAGCCACACGTCCTTGAAGATTCGGATTGCCTTGTGTCTTAACAGGAACTAAACGATACGTAAGACCTTCCAACTGGAAATGATCTTGCAACCCAATGTAGCTGTCAGGCCCTGTGGTAACGGCGAAGTAAATAGGTCGGTCCCAATCAAAACTGGCAAGTAGATCCAGTACCATATAATGATTCTTCAAGATGAGGTTTTTGCGAATCTCCCAATCAACAGAAGGAACGATTTTCGCCGTATCTGCAATTGAGACGGTACCATTGCTAAGTACTTTCTCTTTGTCAACAGGAATGCGGAAGCGCTTGCTATTGATGTAAGAATCCTTTCGACTTCGACTGTATATGTTCTGTTGGTTGGCGTCGTTGGCAACGAACTCGATTGCCTTCTTCACGTCCAAATAGATACCACTTTTATTTAAACCGCGTGGATCTAATGCAACCATATCACGTGTTCCTTGCCGGTATTTCTCTGCTGGTGTTGTCCAGGGTATTGGATCGCTATCGTAAGCTTTCCGGCGCATCTGATCGGCATACCAGTCCGTATTGAGCAAGCTCAGGTTCACCACGCGCACATCTGTTCGTATTCCTTCTACCTCTTGCGCATACCATAACGGGAAGGTATCGTTATCACCATTGGTGAAAAGAATAGCGTTCGGTGCACAACTTTCCAGGTAGTCCGAAGCCATATCCCTAGCAGTTTCTCGCTTGCCGCGGTCGTGATCGTCCCATTCTTCTGCCACCATTAAGACAGGCACTGCCAAGCACACTACACTGGCTAATAGGGCACGTGAACGATCCTTAGATTCACCTCCTAGCGCACCAATGAAAATGGCTAACAAGATCAGTGCAATCGCCGCCATGTAGAAGATCATGAAGGAGGTAGAATGATCAGGAATGTCTTGAATCAGCGATTCTTGTAAATATTTAAGTAGACCTAGCCCAAAAGAAACTCCAGCCACCATACCCAAATCCTTCAACTTCATTGTCCTGCCGGCATCGAACAGTGCGTAGACCCCTAAGCCGATCCACATAGCAAATGCATAGAAAGAACCTACGTAGGCATAGTCACGTTCACGGGGTTGAATCGGGTATTGATTCAGGTAGATCACGATCGCCAGCCCGGTAAAGAAGAACATTAAGGCGATGATGGACCAGTTCTTTATGTCGCGCATCAACTGGTAGATCAATCCGATCAAGCCCAATATCAAAGGCAGCAAGAATAGCTTATTGTACGCTTTGTTATTGGTCAAATTGCTAGGGAGCGACTGCTGTGAGCCAAGGCGCTGCTCATCGATCAGGTCAATGCCACTGAGCCAATTACCCTCCATAACATTACCATGGCCCTGAATGTCATTTTGCCTACCTGCAAAGTTCCACATGAAATACCGGCCATACATCCAACCTACCTGGTAGTTGAAGAAGAAGCGCATGTTCTCCCCTTGGGTTGGCTTGTATATCCTTCTCGGGTCTTGGCCGTTGTTAGGCCGCCACATTGTAGATATTCCCTTGAAATTAGACCAGCGCTTGTACTCCGGTATATGGTGCGCTTGGCTACTGTACATGCGCGGGAACATCATGGTGAACTCTTGTGCATAGACCGGTTCGGTTTCCTTACGTGGATCCGTGACCTTGTATTCGTGCTTGATCTC
>CAZPEQ010000140.1:0-6740 GCA_964585605.1 uncultured Weeksellaceae bacterium
GTGCTCAAATTGCAGCAGCAAGCGAACACAATACGAACAGGGCTGAAACGATGGACCAGGTGCCTTTTTCAAGCGTTGCCGCGGTCTTTCGAATGCCGCGAACTTTATTCAACGCCTGAAAAGCATGCGCTAACCCCGACTCATTGGGCCGTTGAATTAAGATCAACAGGCAAGCGGTCAAGCAAACAAAGGGTATCAAGTAGCTCTGTATCAGTCGTTCTTAAGTTGTTCTTCAAGCTCCTCGATCAATCCGCCGTAGTAGCTCGCCTTTTCAGGGTATTTCAATGCAAGTCGGCGATATGCGTCAATGGCCTTACTCCAATTCTCTTGCATGACATACACCTTGGCTAAGGTGTCGGTTACCAATCCATCATGGTCTTCCAGGCTCCGTTTCGCCATACGGGCGGGTGAGAAGAACTCGGTTTTCTCTTTTGCTTTCTTTTTGCGCTCGCTGAGGAACTGTTCCAACATATCCTCAGGGTCTAACGAATGGCTGCCCGTCGATAGGTTGGGGTCTGGCTCTAACCAAGCCGTGAAACTCATTTTGCCTGAAAAGGGTTTTTTCTCTGGTTCAACTGCTTGTTGCTCTTCAACGGGCTGCTTGCGTTCTTGCTGCCCTGATTTTTTTAACCCAGCTTCTAGCAATTCAATGGAAACACTGCTTCGGATAGCCTCTGTGCGAATAAGCTTATCCAAGGGGTCTTCCTCCTCACTTTGTGGACTTTCCTCAACCACAGGTGGGGCGGGGCTATCCACCACGGGAATAGATTCTGGTACGATTTCCAATACCGCTTCAGCCGCTATTGCAGGCGGATCGACCTTTTTTCGAGAAGCTTCGAAGAGCGCGCTTCGGTCAGGAACAGCAACGGCGGTCCGACTTAGTTTCTCTGATACGATTATGCGCTCATCGTTCAATTCGCCCAGTGCGAGCAATAAGTGGGCGCTGCTGAACCAAGGATATTTATCGCGCAAGGCTTCTAGGCCCGCAATATCCACCTGGCTCAGCGTCTCAGGTTGTTGTATTAAGCTGTTTAGCCGCTGCCTTTCCATTGAATCACCAATCACCTAGTGTTCGGTCAAAAATATCTTGCGCTAGCTGCTCACTAATGGTTGCCAAGAGCTCACTTTCTACGGCACTTAACTCAGAAGAACTTTCATAATCGGCGAATCGGGTAACCGTAAGATCCTTGTTCTTCTTCTCGTCCAAGGTGTTAATGTAAACCACCTTAACCGTTATGGTCAAGCGGTTCAATGCAGCAGTCTCATTGCTCTGTATGGCTACAGGTTGCACATCGTACCCCGATATGAACCCTTCGTATTGCAGATCACCGCCACTTGTTGCGTAACCCAAGGGTGTTTGAGCTTGCATCAGATCGCGGAATGTTTCAGTGAAAACCTGACCGCTCACAGGAGTTGCTAAGGGCGCACGAATTTCAAATTGCTGCACACTATACGATTTCGCTCCTGCAGGGATATCGGCACCCGAAAAGTTGTATGTCTTGCAACCGACGAATAACAGGATTATGAGCGGAATGAATTTCACGTTAGGTCGTATTCTTTGATCTTCCGGTATAACGTACGTTCACTTATCCCTAGTTCTTGGGCGGCGTTTTTTCGTCGGTTGTTGTGCTTTTTCAGCGCCTTGCTGATCAACTCTCGTTCTTTTTCCTCTAAACTCAAATTTTCTTCAACTTCCGTATGCGTTTCTTCAACCGTACTGCCCTCGTCCGGTATTCGTATAGACACCGTGCCCATAGGCGAGACGGGGGGGGGCGTTGGCACAATGAGCTCATTGTCGTAGGCCTTTTGGAGTAGATCTTTATCTACCGAACCGTTATTCATGAGTTCGCCAACCAAGCCTTTCAGGTGATTAAGATCTTTCTTCATGTCGAAAAGCACCTTATACAGCAACTCGCGCTCATTCAAACCTTCAGCTTCGGCTGCACCAGCTATAGCGGGCAACATGTCTTCAGGATCACTGGGCAGGTAACTTCGAATGGAGTCGGCATTGACCAAGCGTTCTTTTTCGATCACGCTTAACTGTTCCGTGATGTTCTTTAATTGGCGCACATTACCAGGCCAGCGATACGCGTTCACCAAAGTAAGCGCATCCCCGTCAAGTTGCACAACAGGCATGCGGTATTTATCGCTCATGTCCGCGGCGAATTTTCGAAAGAGCAGATGAATATCTTCTTTCCGCTCACGTAGGGCAGGCACCTTGATCGGTACAGTGTTCAATCGATAATAGAGATCTTCTCGGAACTTGCCTTTCTTGATCGCCTCTAGCAATTCGACATTCGTAGCGGCAACAACCCGAACATCTGTTTTTTGCGTTTCACTTTCACCCACCCGAATGAACTCTTTACTCTCTAGGACGCGTAACAATCTAGCTTGGGTCGCAATGGGCAATTCACCTACTTCGTCGAGGAAGATGGTTCCTCCGCTAGCCACCTCGAAATACCCCTTACGGTTATCTAGCGCACCAGTAAAAGCTCCTTTCTTATGGCCGAACAGTTCCGAGTCAATAGTGCCTTCAGGAATAGCGCCGCAGTTAACAGCGATATAAGGCCCATGCTTCCGCGCACTCATTTGATGAATGATCTGCGGCATGGTTTCCTTACCACTTCCACTCTCGCCCGTAACGAGAACAGTAAGGTCAGTACTTGCAACTTGCGTGGCGATCTCTATTGCCCTGTTCAACAAAGGCGAATTGCCTATGATGCCAAAGCGCTGTTTGATCTGCTGCGTATTCATCCCTTGCTTATTCTGGTTTAGCTTCAACGATCTCCCCTTGGAGCGTTGCTGAGGTGCTGCTCAATATCCGTGCCCATGCATAATCACCTGACTTTAGATCACCTTTGGGTACTACGACCACGGCATTTTGGCTGTTTCTTCCAAAAAGGTGTTCGGCACTGCGCTTGCTTGTTCCTTCAATCAAGATCTCTTGCACTTCACCCACAAAACGAGCGTAACGTTCCGTAGAAGCTTCGCCTTGCGCAGCAATGATCTCTTGCAAACGACGACCTTTCACGGCTTCAGGAACATCGTCTTCAAACTTGCGAGCTGCCAAGGTTTTCGGCCGTTCACTGTACTTGAACATGTAACTCGTATCGAATGCCACCTCCGTCATCAGGCTTAAGGTATTTTGATGCTGTTCTTCTGTTTCGCCACAAAATCCACTTATGATATCGGTACTGATACCGCAATTGGGAATGATCCGCTTGATCGCCGCGATCCGGTCTAAGTACCAAGCGCGTGAGTACCCGCGGTTCATCTTCGCCAATATCTCAGAATCGCCACTTTGAATGGGAAGGTGAATGTAGTCGCATATGTTCACGTGCTTTGCCATGGTATGCAGCACTTTGTCCGTCATATCCTTTGGGTGACTCGTGCTGAACCGCACCCTTAGTTTAGGGTGCACTAACGCGACCAATTCGAGCAGATCGGCAAAGTCAACTACCGGTTGATCAACATCTTTAATGTTGCCCTTGCTATCCACATTCCATCTGAACGAATCAACATTTTGCCCAAGCAACGTCACTTCGCGGTAGCCTTGTTCGAATAGTTCCCTAGCCTCATTAACGATTGTTTGAGGTTCACGACTTCTTTCACGTCCTCGGGTGAAAGGCACAACGCAGAAGGCGCACATATTGTCGCATCCGCGCATGATGCTGATAAACGCCGTTACTTTATTGTTCCCGAGTCTGACCGGGGTTATGTCATCGTATGTCTCTTCCCTGCTAAGCAGCACGTTCACTGCTTTTTGACCACCTTCCAGTTCATCGAGCATGACCGGTAGCTTGCGGTAAGCATCTGGCCCGGCCACAAGGTCTACCAACTTTTCCTCTTCCAAGAGTTGTTCGCGCATGCGTTCAGCCATGCAACCGAGCACCCCCACCTTGAATTCTTTGCCCTTTTTCTGTGTGTGCTTTAAGTGCTGGAGGCGATTGCGCACCGTTTGCTCTGCTTTATCGCGAATACTACACGTGTTCAATAACACGAGATCCGCATTCTCCGGCTTGTCCGTTGTAGCATAGCCCTGCTGGTTAAGAATACTAGCTACAATCTCGCTGTCACTGAAGTTCATCTGACAACCGTAACTTTCAATGTACACGGTTTTGTTGCCCTCAAGTGTACTCTCCTGAAGCAAGGCCTCGCCTTGGCGATCTTCCGGTAAAAGATCCTTTTCTGCTGATTCCCGCATTGGTTCAATGCCGTTGAATAAAGGCGTGCAAAGGTAGTGGATGAAATGCTAATGCTGACAAAGTGGCAGGATTGGGTGTGAGATAGCTATCCATAATAATTGGTGGAGGTTGTCAAAGGGTAAATCAACGCACGCTGGTTGAGATCTTTCGTTTCTCCACCGCTGAACTGTGCATATTTTTTCTTCCCTCTTAAGAGGGAAGACCAGCTTAACATATAATTAAGTGAGCCATTATCTAGTTGAAAGGCTTTTTCTTTGCACCCGTCAAGATCAAAACCGCTGAAGAGCAAAGCATGAATTTGGTAATTGTGGAGAGCCCTGCGAAGGCGAAGACCATTGAAAAGTACCTAGGAGAAGGTTACATAGTAAAGAGTAGTTATGGCCATGTGCGCGACCTAAAGTCGAAGGATCTGAGCGTTGATGTCGATAACGATTTTGAGCCGACATACGAGGTTCCTGGAGATAAGCAAGATCTGGTCAAAGAGTTGGCCAGAGACGCAAAGAAGGCAGATATCGTTTGGCTCGCTACGGATGAAGACCGTGAAGGAGAGGCCATAAGCTGGCACTTGCGCGAGGCGCTGAAGCTTGACCCCAAAAAGATTAAGCGCATTACGTTTCATGAAATAACGAAGACCGCCATTAAGAAGGCGATTGACAGTCCGAGACAGATTGACGAACACTTGGTTGATGCGCAACAAGCGAGACGTGTATTGGATCGCCTTGTGGGGTATGAGCTTTCGCCTATCCTGTGGAGGAAGGTCAAGCCGAGCTTGTCTGCTGGACGCGTGCAGTCTGTGGCTGTACGGTTGATCGTTGAGCGCGAGCGCGATATTTTGAACTTTGAAGGGGGCAGTTACTTCCGGGTCACGGCCACCTTCAATAATGAGAAAAAAGAGTTGGTGAAAGCTGAATTGCCGCAGCGATTCCCGACAGAAGAAGAGGCCACGGCTTTCTTGAATGCTTGTTTAGATGCAACGTTCAGTGTGGGCAAGGTGGATAAGAAGCCCGCTTCTAGGAAACCAGCAGCTCCGTTCACGACTTCTACTTTGCAGCAAGAAGCCAGTCGGAAATTAGGATATTCAGTATCTCGCACCATGATGCTAGCCCAGCGCTTGTATGAGAATGGGCACATCACCTACATGCGTACTGACTCGGTGAATTTGAGTGACTTGGCGTTAAACGGCTCTCGTGATGCGATCTCAAGACTCTATGGCGCTGAATATGCTGAAACGCGCAAATATTCAACGAAAAGTAAAGGGGCGCAGGAAGCGCATGAAGCCATCCGGCCAACGGATCTGAATGTGCAGGATCCTGGTGTGGAGGCTGATCAACGCAAACTGTACGAGTTGATCTGGAAGCGCACGATCGCTAGCCAAATGGCTGATGCTAAGTTGGAGCGTACCACCGTGGCGATAGCGATAAGCACGGTCGCCGAGCGGAATTTTCAAGCCAAAGGAGAGGTCATCACCTTTGAGGGGTTCTTGAAGGTTTACATGGAAAGCAAGGACGAGGATGCACCTGCTGAAGAAATGTCGGGAATGCTTCCTGCTCTGGTGGTTGGTGAAGCGTTAAGCCGCGAAATGATAACCGCTACGCAGCGCTTTGAACGACCTCCGGCGCGCTTCAGCGAAGCTGCGTTGGTCAAGAAACTGGAAGAGTTGGGTATTGGTCGTCCATCGACATATGCGCCTACCATCAGTACGGTACAAAAGCGTGATTACGTTGTCAAAGAAAGTAGGGAAGGTACACCGCGCAATTACCGCGTAATATCCTTGAATGGAGCTGTTAAAGCCGAGGATGCTACGGAGAACACTGGTGTGGAGAAAGGAAAGCTTTTTCCAACAGATATAGGTATGGTGGTCAATGATTTCTTGGTTGAACACTTCCCCAACGTGGTCGATCGGAATTTCACAGCCAGTGTTGAGCAGAAATTCGATGCTATTGCTGATGGCAAGCTGGAATGGCGAACCATGCTGAAGAATTTCTACAAGCCCTTCCATGAAACGATCGAGCATACATCGGAGCACGCTGAACGTGCCAAAGGAGAACGGCACTTAGGAGAAGACCCGGCCAGTGGAAGGCCTGTCTTTGCACGCATCGGGCGGTTTGGGCCAATGGTTCAAATAGGCACGAATGAGGATGAGGAAAAACCGCGTTTCGCTTCTCTTAGAAAGAACCAGAGTATAGCCACCATCTCCTATGAAGAGGCGATGGAGCTATTTAAGCTGCCACGCGACCTTGGCGAGTATGAAGGCGAAATGGTGCAATCCAATATTGGTCGTTTCGGCCCCTATGTGCGTTTCGGTAAGCTGTTCGTTTCCTTGAAAGAAGACGACCCCATGTCTATCGAATTGCCTAAGGCCATTGAACTGATCAAGGCAAAGCAGGAAATCGAGCGCCAGCGGATCATTCGCGTTTGGGAAGAGGAAGGCATTCAAGTGCTGAACGGTCGATATGGCCCGTATGTGACTGATGGCAAGAAGAATGTGACCATACCCAAAGATCAGGAGCCGAAAGAACTGACACTGGAACAATG
>CAZPEQ010000141.1:0-6723 GCA_964585605.1 uncultured Weeksellaceae bacterium
ATTGGCAATGCCCGGCCAGGAGGCACCCCGTTCGTGCATGAGAGCCAGCTTTACAGGCCAGCACAAGACAGTTCAGAAACTTATGGCGGGCGCATTGTGATCAACCGTGTAGTACAACTTGACACGCATGACTACCGAGAAGAGTTCGTCAAATACATAGACCCACTTCCAAGAGGGCCACATAATGTGGGTATACATACTATTTCCGCTGTTGGCCCCAACTTCACTTTGGTAGACGGGAAGCGTTTCATTACGGACCAGAACAAGCGCCGTGCGAACCTAAAACGTAAGATCAACAAGCTCCTTGGCCGATAAATGATCCAGGCCCTCACAGGTACGGTATTCTCGCGCGGCATTATTGCCGTGTTGAATCTGCTTGTTATCGCCTTGGCAGGTCGACTCCTCGGCGCAGAAGCGGTTGGTACGATCAGTTTGATCGTGCTGGGCATCACCATTATCATGCTGGTCAACAATTTCGTTGGGGGCGGGGCCATCACTTATTTAGTCAGCGAGTATGCCGCTCGAACGTTGATCATTCCCGCATACATCTGGGCGGTGTTTACCGCTGTCCTTGGATACGGTTTGGTGCATCTTTTCGACTTGGTTCCATCAGGGTTTGAGGTACATGTTGTTACCCTTGCGTTCATTCAATCGGTGTATACCGTACACCTCGCTATTCTTTTGGGTAAGCAAAAGTTGGCTTTGTACAATGTACTTTCAGCGATACAGGTCCTATTACTTTTCGTGGTATTCGCCGTGTTACTGCACACCCAGGTTGAGGCAACGATAAGCGATTACGTGACGGCGACTTATGTTGCCTTTTTGTTTACGTTGATCAGTTCGTTCATCGCCGTAAGTAGCTTCCTCAAAGATCCTGCAATAAACAAGGAATCCGTGCTGGCTAGAATGATCACGCAAGGTGGGTACATTCAGCTAGCCAACGTTTTTCAACTGCTCGTATATCGTTTCAACTACTACCTCATTCAGCGTTTTGTGGGCATCGCTCCTTTAGGCGTTTTCTCCGTGGGCACGCAGTTGGCGGAAGGCTCCTGGATGATTCCTAAAAGTATTGGCACAGTCCTTTACATGAAGGTGGCTAACGAAAGGGAAGAACGCATGCGAACGCTTACGACCATTGGGCTCATGCACTTGGCATGGTTAGCGGCTGGTGTTGTACTCTTGATACTCTGGTTGATTCCAAACACCGGATATCAGTTTATTTTTGGAGAGGAAATCTCAGGTATTCCAAGGGTGATCCGTTACTTGAGTCCAGGCATTCTAACCATGGCAGGAGCTCAAGCACTAAGTCATTACTTCAGTGGTGTTGGTGCCAATCACCACAATACGATCGCATCGGGCATCGCCATGGCCATTACGCTTATACTCGGCTTCACGCTGATTCCTGAAATGGGACTTTCTGGGGCCGCCATCACAGCAAGTGTGGCCTACTCGTGCCTGTTTGCCTATCAACTGATCGCGTTCAAGAGACATGCGCGTGTCCCTTTGAGCGAGTTACTCCCGCGAACCAGCAGTGTTCAATTAATCAAAGACCTATTGTCAACGTAAAGTCGTAAGATCATCAACGCCAATTGGGCGTTGACTCACGAAACCTTCACCGTAGCGTGTACCTATGAGCCGACCATATTCCAAGGCCCTTCCTTCTATAAAATCCAAGAACTCTTTCGAGCTGATAGGAGAAGCTGGCTCCTCGCTATCTGGGTTATAGAACTGAGAGGAGAAAGCCATGATGGCCTGCATTTTTCGTTCATGTTGATCGGTAACATCCACGATAAGGGTTGGCTTCATATTCCGATCCTGAATACCATTCAAAACCATGTCAGGCCGCCAGACATCCTGCCCCGTTTCAATCCGTATCAACCCAGCAAGAAAAGCTGCTTTGCTCACCAGTCGGGCACCTTGACCATGATCCGGGTGTCGGTCCCAAAGTGCATTCGTAATGACCAGGCGAGGTTGATGCGCGCGTATCACCTTAATGACGGCTAGTAAAGACGGTTCATCTACTTGAAAGAAACCGTCAGCCAATTCCAACTGATACCGAAAAGCAGCACCCAATATGCCCATGGCCTTATCTGCTTCTTGCTTGCGCAGTTCGACACTACCTCGCGTACCCAATTCACCCCTGGTCAAATCAACAATACCAACAGAATGCCCTTGCTCAACGTGCTTAATGACGGTTCCGCCAAAGCACAATTCAACGTCATCTGGGTGGGCTGTAATACAAAGGATATCCGCCTTTTCGCTCATGATGCAAAAGTAAGCGGGTACTTGGCTCGCTCTTCTCGCATCTTCAAGCCACTCCAAACACAAGGCCAATCCACTTATTATCAGATACTTAATTGCCAAACGCTAGGTTATTGAATCCATGCTGGCCTGTTCTGAAGTAAATTAGCATTCATGAGATCAGTCCTTACCCTTTTCTCGCTGTGCCTTGCATTCGCCGCTTTCTCGCTTAAACCGATTCAGATCGTTAAACCTGAAGTGTTGGTTGATGCCAAGGGCATTAAAGACCATCCTCCTATCTGGAAGGCCGTAAAAGCCATGGATTTTTCTAAGGAGCAATTGAAAATGATGGTTTGGTATGGACAAAAGGCGCTAAGGCCAAGGCACTTGCAAGGCCGTTTCTACGAAGAAGAGCGTCCTTATTTCTCGAATATGAAGGCTTTGGAAGTATACGTGTCAGGAGAAGCCCCAGATGCGTGGGCCTTGATCATGATAGCAGGACCAGAGAATGAGCATTTACCAGTTGAAATCAGGCCTGTGGCAGACTTGTATATGGTGGTTCCAAAGAACAGTTATGCAGACGCTGCCCCTTGGCCAAGGTTACCAAGCATTTCAGAGCTTTCCAATGGCCCATCCTGCAAGGGCCGCAGCCGGGTTAAATCGTTAAGACCCGCTGATATCTATGGTTCCGCGGACTTACGCACTGATGAGGCTGCCCAAGCCCTGCTGAAAGAAGTACTGAATTACCGGGAGGTCGAACATGTGGAAATCAGAAGCACCGAGAAAGGGTGGCCTACCACTATGAATAGCATAGCAGAACGCAAAGAATTGGTCCATGAAATAGTCAAATACAAGGCCTACTCATTAGGTGAGTTCAATGGCAAGATGATCCTGATCATACCTGCAAGCAAAAACAGGAAAATTGGCCGTAGAGCTCGGCCAGTGGCCGATATCTACCTGGTAGTAGATTTGACTGAAGGCTGAAGTATTCGTACATTTCAGGAATCATAGAATGGCACGATCGGTACATACAGGCTTTGCTTCGAGGGTTTTTATGACAGTACCAAAGGTCTAGAGATTAGAATGAAAAAATTATTGCAGCGCGCGATGAACAATATGGGTTATGAAGCCCATAAGTATCCTGGCGGAGAATTGCGCAGGCGTAAGAATGTATTAAGCCACTATCGAATCAATAAGGTGTTCGATGTTGGGGCTAACATCGGCCAGTACAGTTCTGAGCTACGTCGAATCGGGTTTACCGGTAACATCATGTCCTTCGAACCAATGGGCGGCGACGTGTACCAAACACTGGCTGCAACAGCCGCTGGAGATAGTAGATGGCAAACATTCAACCATGCAATGGGAAGTTCTGCAGGAAAATCCAAAATCAACGTAGCCGGAAATTCCTATTCCAGTTCGATCTTAGATATGCTTCCGCAGCACGAAGAAGCAGCTCCTGAAAGCGCGTTCGTCAACCAAATGGACATCGAGATCAAAACAGTTGACGAGGTTTTCTCTGAATTGGTGAACGATACAGATCGCTGTTACTTGAAGATAGACACGCAAGGGTTTGAGAGCGAGGTGCTGAAAGGTGCGGAGAACTGCTTAGAGAAATTCGTTGCGGTACAACTCGAAATGAGCACGGTTCCCTTGTATAAAGACGAGCGTCTTTTCAATGAAATGATGACGTTCATGTTGAATAAGAGTTTCCGATTGCATAGCCTAGAGCCCGGGTTAGATGACCCCAAAACAGGTCGGTTGCTGCAAATGGATGGCATTTTCGTGAATAGTCGGTTTGACTGACTCCTTAGGTTTCTACGGGATTCTTCGGCGCAGCTGACTTACGATCAGAAGCAAGTTTGTTGTTCTGACCCCGTCTAAGAATAACTTCGCTGCCATGCGCTTCGGCGAGATTTTCCAATTACTGCGTTTAGAATTCCGACTTGACAGTCGGCAGAAGCATGCGATAGGCGGGCTCCTACTCTACGTTGTATCTGCTATCTACATATGCTACCTAAGTTTCAAGGTCTTGGGCGACCTGTACGTATGGAATGCTTTGTTCTGGATCATCTTGCTTTTTGCTGCTTTTAATGCCCTAGCCCGCTCCTTTCAGCGAGAAGATAATGGCCAACAATTGTACTTGTACACCTTGGTTCACCCCAGCTCCGTGATCCTTGCGCGAACTTTCTACAATATGGGCATCATGTTATTTCTGGCGTTGGCTAGTTTAACCTGTTACACCCTGTTCTTAGGATCAGCTCCGCTCGTTGACGCCAACTTAGGCCATTTTATATTGGTCTTGTTGCTTGGTGCAATCGGTTTGGCTGCTACGCTAACCATGATAAGCGCACTAGCCGGAAGAGCAGGAAGTGGCCTTGGCCTTATGGCCATTTTAGGGTTTCCGGTTATACTGCCCATGCTGCTTATCATCGTGCGAGCCAGCTCCTATGCATTGCAGGGACTGGATTGGTCTGTTACCAGCAAATATTTGCTTTGGATGGGTCTGCTAGATGTACTGGTGATCGCACTTTCCTACATACTCTTCCCGTACCTTTGGCGCGACTAATTGCATGAAATACTGGTGGTGGAAAATACTGGCATCCTTGCTCGTTATCGGGGGTACGTTCATGGCACTGAAAACGCCACTTCGCCCGGCAACTGTGCATGTGAATCCGAGTAGATTGACCGCGGGCGAGCAGCTCGTAACAATCACGACGTACGGAACCGATCTAACCCAAAGCAGCAGCGTACATGTGCATTTGGATAATGAAGGTCAGATCATACATGCACTTGAAACAGAGGCCGTGAACGGGCATACCGTAAAGGCTATTTTCAATGTCCCCAAAGGTTTGGAGAATGAACAAAGTGACCTTGTCGTGCAAACTGCCGAGGAGGGTACCATGTGGTTACCTGATGCCTTTTGGATGGATAAGACCGGCCAGGGTATACCTATTTCTCAAACAGATGTTGAGCCAGAGCGGATCCGTAAGGCCGGTTTTTTCTTCCCTCTGCGCAGTATCCTTTACGAAACGATCCGCAACCTGAATTTTCACGTGCCCATGTGGTTCACCATGATGATGCTTCAGGTCATTTCGTTGGTGTACAGCATTAAGGTGCTTAGTAAAGAGCGGATCGGTGATGACCAAAAAGCCGTGCAGTCTGTGAATGTATCCTTGTTCTTTGCCGCTATTGGCCTTGTAACGGGAATGATATGGGCACGCACCACTTGGGGCGCTTGGTGGACCGGCGATCCCAAACTGAATGGTGCAGCTATTACGGTGCTCATCTACTTAGCTTACTTGGTATTGCGCGGCTCGGTGCCTGATGAAAAGAAACGCATGCGCTTATCTGCCATCTATAACATATTCGCCTTTGTGCTCATGTTGGTTTTCGTTATGGTATTGCCTCGCATGACTGATTCCTTACACCCGGGACAAGGAGGGAATCCTGGATTTGACACCTACGACCTGAACGATAAGATGCGCATGGTATTCTACCCGATCACCATAGGGTTCATGCTATTGGGTGTATGGGCATTCAACTTGAAACACCGTTTAGCAAAATTGGAATACACGAGAGACCATGAGAACGATCAGTAAACTTCCCTTGTTGCTCTTTAGCATGCTTGCACCGCTGGTTACTTTTGCGCAGGCCCCTGCGCCCAACTGGTTAGTAGATACGCTCTACGGATCAGGAAAGATGAATACGGTCATTGCCGTGGTCATGGTCGTGCTCGTCGGTTTGTTGATCTGGTTGTTCATCCTGGATCGCAAGATCAAGCGCTTAGAAAATAAATGAAACGCAACCATATCATAGCCATCATTGTCATCGCCGTTGCGATCGGTGCATTGTTGAGTTCCCTTAACGACAGTGGCTCTTATGCAGATCTCACAGAGGCATTTAATAACCCTGGGCAGGAGTATCATGTCGTAGGTACTTTAGATAAGTCCAAGCCGGTGATCTATGAACCAACCGCCGATCCTAATCTAACGCAGTTCATTCTACAAGATTCTACAGGCCGCTCATGTCAAGTTGATTTACGCATGGCTAAGCCTCAAGACATGGAACGTTCGGAAAGCATCGTACTCATTGGCAAAGCTCGCGCAGATGGTGTATTCGAAGCGAATCACATGCTTACCAAATGTCCCTCTAAATACGAAGAGGAGAATCGCATTCGTAGCACGGATGTTTGAGCGATATGGACATTGAATACCTCGGCGAACACACGTTCATAGGTCAATTGGGCCATCTCCTAGCAATCGTTTCTTTCGTAGGAGCTCTTCTGGCATTAGCGGCATACTTCTTCAGCGAACAACTTAAAGCGGATAATCCCGAACAAAAGACATCATGGCTTGCCATCGGTCGCAACGCCTTCCGCCTGCATTCGCTGGCCGTACTTGGCATTATTGCCGCCCTGTTCTGGATGCTGCTCAACCAGTATTTCGAATACGATTATGTATGGAAGCACAGTAACAGTGAAAT
>CAZPEQ010000142.1:0-6719 GCA_964585605.1 uncultured Weeksellaceae bacterium
TTAAGGTCTCCGCTTTGATCTTTCCGTAGACATCGGCAGGTAAGACTTCGTCACCCGTGATACCGAGCAGCATCAGACCTAATCCGTCGTTTCCTTCGGGAAGGTCCCCTTGGTAAGTAGGGCGTGCAATCTTATTGTCGTCGAACTTCGCCTTCAAGACTTTTTCGACGTCCTTCTCTAGCCCGTTCTCCGTGATGTGTTTCTCGCAATTCTGATCGATGGCGGCGTTCATGAAGAAGCCGAGCAACATCGGTGCAGGACCATTGATGGTCATGGAAACGGATGTCATCGGGTGACTCAAATCGAAACCCGAATAAAGCTTCTTCGCATCATCCAAACAGCAAATACTCACCCCCGCATTTCCAACCTTGCC
Source organism: uncultured Weeksellaceae bacterium (assembly GCA_964585605.1). Classification (GTDB taxonomy): domain Bacteria; phylum Bacteroidota; class Bacteroidia; order Flavobacteriales_F; family PHOS-HE28; genus CAZPEQ01. Next base: position 374 of record CAZPEQ010000142.1, read on the forward strand.
GTAGATATCCGGACGTCGTCCCGGATCGTGACCGTACAGTGTAACGCTGTCAAAGGCCGTACTCAAACGCTTCGCAGGCATGCCCTTGCTCACGTAGTGGAAACGCTTGTTGGTACGCTCTGGCCCGCCTTCTCCCGCGAACATTCTAGCGGGATCCTCCCCTGTTCTCTTGAAGGGATAAATACCAGCCGTGAATGGGAAAAAGCCCGGTGTGTTCTCCTGCATGGCCCAACGAACACGATCACCCCAACTGCGAAACTTAGGCAGTGAGACTTTCGGGATCTGCAAGTGACTCAAGCTCTCGGTATGCGTTGGGATCTTGATCTCCTTATCACGCACTTTGAAGATATACTCCGGCCCGGCATACTTCGCCAACTCTTCTTCCCACCCTTGGATCATCGCCCAAACGTGGCCATCTAGATCGCGTTTGACTTCTTCGAATTTCTTGATGAGATTTCTGATTTCTGATTCCTGATCGCCTGCCCCTGCAGGACTCTGCTCCTGGGCAGAATTAGAAATCAAGGAATCAGAAATAGTGAGCAGATCGGGCCCTCCGAACGTGCGAACCACCATATAAAGCCCGTACAACTTCTCAGCAACTTCCGCCTGCTTCTCTACATGATCATCATACCTCCGATTACTCTCGGAGATCTCGCTTAGGTAACGCGTGCGCTGCGGCGGAATGATCCAGACCTTTTCACTCATCTCGTCGCTCACGTTCATCGTGCTTTGGAGATCAGCTCCGGTCTTGGCAACGAGGGTGTCCATTAAGGCTTTGTACAACGCGTTGGTCCCTGGGTCGTTGAACTGACTGGCAATGGTTCCATACACCGGAAGGTCCTCATCTTTTGCATCCCACAATTGGTGGTTGCGCTTGTATTGCTTCTTCACATCGCGCACCGCGTCCAAGGCGCCGCGCTTGTCGAATTTGTTGATCGCCACCACGTCGGCAAAGTCGAGCATGTCGATCTTCTCCAATTGGGTGGCCGCACCGAACTCGGGGGTCATCACGTAAAGCGAAGTATCACTGTGATCGAGGATCTCGGTATCGCTCTGGCCAATACCACTGGTCTCGAGGACGACCAGATCAAAACCAGAGGCTTTCATGATATCGACCGCTTCTTGCACGTGTTTGCTCAAGGCCAAGTTGCTCTGCCGTGTGGCCAAGCTGCGCATGTACACCCGCTTGTCGCGAATGCTGTTCATGCGAATACGATCTCCCAATAACGCACCTCCTGTTTTTCGCTTACTCGGATCCACCGAGATGATGGACATGGTCTTCTCCGGAAAATCCAACAGGAAACGGCGTACCAATTCATCCACTGTGGAGCTCTTTCCCGACCCTCCTGTTCCAGTGATACCTAGCACAGGCGCGTTACTGTCCGTTGCGCGCTTTTCAATATCCGCTTTGAATTCCTTTTCATAGAGCTCAGGATGATTTTCCGCAACACTGATCAACCGAGCAACCGCTCCGTAATTCTTGGGTGAGATCTCCTTCGCTTCACCGTTCACGTTGATGCTGTTGTCCGCATCACATTGCATGAGCAGATCATTGATCATGCCCTGCAGGCCCAGCTCACGCCCATCATCAGGATGGTAGATGCGGGTGATCCCGTAATCCTGTAACTCCTTGATCTCCTCAGGTAAGATCGTTCCACCGCCACCACCAAAGATCTTAATGTGCCCCGCCCCATTCTCTTTAAGCAGGTCGAACATGTACTTAAAATATTCATTGTGCCCACCCTGGTAGCTAGTCATGGCAATGGCATGTGCATCTTCCTGGATAGCGGTATCCACCACTTCCTCAACACTGCGATCGTGGCCTAGGTGAATGACCTCAGCACCAGTGGATTGAATGATCCGGCGCATGATATTGATGGCAGCATCGTGTCCATCGAAAAGGCTTGCGGCCGTTACGATACGGATCTTATTCTTGGGCTGATAAGGAGTGGCTACTTGCATGAACGGGTGGCGTGACTTACCCCGCGAATTTACGGAAAAGCGGGCCTCGAAAATGACTATTCCACCAAGTCCTCGACCATGGCCAAATGCGGGTAACGCTCTTTGCCCCTGTCCTTCATGTACAGGTTGTACACAATACCATCCGCCAGGCCGATCTTTGGAACGAAAAGCTCAGCAACACCGGATTCTTGCATGATATTCAGGAAAATATCGGCAGCGGGAATGATCACGTCAGCTCGATCAGGACGGAGACGTAACAACTTGACCCGATCCTCCAAACTATGTGCACCAATACGGTTTTTAACCTTTAAGATATGCTCTGTGGTCATGGTCTCGCCATAACCCAGTCCATTCTCTTTGAATATCCGGTTGATATTACCACCTGTGCCAATACCAAACCGCTGAATCGAATCAGACTTCAGTGGTTTTAGCCAAGCGGCCATCTCCTCCCATTCACCACTGGGTATTTTACCTTGTAACGCACGCAGTGTTCCAATGCGGAACGATCGTGCTTTGATACGTTGTCCATCCCGCAAGTGGGTGATCTCGGTACTACCTCCTCCTACGTCGATGTAGAGGAATTCTCCTTCGGTGACCAGGTCCTGTGTGGCGAAAGTACTTACGATCAAACCAGCTTCTAATTGTCCGTCTATCAGCTCAATATGCACACCTGTCTCCATTTTAACCCGCTCAATGATCTCTTCTCCATTGGTCGCTTCGCGCATGGCAGAAGTCGCACAAACGCGCAAGTAAGCGACTTGGTGTACGTCGGTAATGAGCTTGAACGCTTTCAAGGATTTGATCAAGTAGTCCGCCCGAATTGGGCTGATTTTTCCATCGTCTTTGAAGACATCTTGCCCCAGACGAACCGGCACTCGAATGAGCGAGGTTTTCTTGATGACCGGATGATCCTCACGTTCAATGACATTGCCGATCAACAAGCGCACTGCATTAGAGCCAATGTCGATCGCAGCGTATTTGTGTTCTCTTACGATGTGACGCAAGATATTGTAATTTGACAGATTGTTGACTTCGTTTCTTGGCTTGAAAAAGGTACCTTCACTAAATGCCATTGTTCTCTTTTTTGTCAAGAATCATTCTAATTGTCATATGCCTGTTATTCGCTAATTCAGGTATTGCTCAATCGTGGTTCCCCGATAGCGCGAGATGGCATTATTCATTGCATACGGCTTCACCAGTATCAGGATATATCCTGCACCAAGTCAGTGGTGACACCAATATTGCGAATACAGTATGCAAGCACATTGACGGTCGTGCATACGGCTGGGATCATATCAACGGTCAATACATTGATTTTTCAAGATCGCAATTCGACGTTTACGAAGACAGCGGTTTGGTCTGGATCAATCTGCCGTCCACCAGTGCGTTTGATACACTTTACAACATGAATGCAGCTCCAGGAGATAGCTGGCAATTGCCCCGTTTCTTTACTTGGAACTTGTGCGATAGCTCAAGTTTCATAGAAGTGGCGGACACCTTTACCACAGTTATAAACGGTGTTTCGCTGAAGAGTCAAAGTGCCCAGATCCACTTTATCGACTGGCAATTGGATACAATTATCTATACCGATACAATCATTGAACGAATGGGAACAACGGGTGTGTACATGATCATGCACGATGAGTGCAATGGTTGGATCGACGGTCAAAAGGGTGGGCCATACCGCTGCTACTTCGATGAAGATATTTCTCATTCTGGCTATCACGAGGTTTGCGATTTCATCTACACGAATGTGGATGAATTGCAGGGGCCGAGAATCGCATTGTTCCCCAACCCTGCAAAGGACCGGTTGTTCATCACTGGGCTATCACAAGCAACGGACCAATGGGTCAACATCTTCGATGCGCACGGCAGAGTCGCACTAAAAATGAGCGCTTCAGGAGAATCCGTGGAGGTGGATTTATCTCTACTTCCATCTGGTATCTACCACGTTAGAATCACCGGAAAACAGGGTAAGGCCCTGTTCATCTCAAAGGTCGTGAAGGAAACTAGCCGTTGACCTTGATGCCCAAGCGCTCCTCTAGCGATTTGATCTTGGCTAAGGCATCATCACGCTTCTTTTTCTCATTGGCAACAACCTGTTCAGGTGCTCCCGAAACGAAACGCTCGTTGCTTAATTTCTTCTCTACACCTGTCAAGAAACCTTTGGCATACTTCAATTCCTCTTCCAGTTTCTTGCGCTCTTCTTCTGGGTCCATATTGCCACCCATATCAACCGCATACTCGGTGGGGCCAACAAGGAATGAAGTAAGCCCTTCACCTCGATCCGCGATCTCATTAACCGCAGAAATATTCGCAAGCTTTTGGACGACCGTTGCTAGTTCAGTTCGCATCGGAAGTTGACCTACAACACGGAGTTCAAGGCTTTCCTTTGGCGACATGCCGTTGTTGCTGCGCAGGTTCCGAATGGCGGTAACTGCGTCGAAAGCCATTTGCATTTCCTTTTGAAAGGTTGCATCTCCGGTTCCACTCGTTGCCCAATCAGAAACGACCAATGCACTGTCCTTCCCTTTCCGCTCGCGGATCAAGTGCCAAACCTCTTCACTTAAGAACGGCATGAACGGATGCAACAAACGCAACATGTTCTCCAAGTGGTCAATTGCTCCCTCATAGGTCGCCTTATCGATCGGCTTGCCGTACTCCGGCTTAATGGTTTCAAGGAACCATCCGCAGAATTGGTCGAACACCAATTTGTAGGTGCTCATCAGCGCATCACTTACACGGAACTGTTCGAATTCTGAATCGATCTTCGCAGTGGTCGTTTCCAATTCACAACGCATCCAATCCAGTGCCAATTTGCTCACCTCAGGCTGTTCGGCATCAACTACCTCCCAACCTTTTACCAAGCGGAACGCATTCCAAATTTTGTTCGAGAAGTTTCGCCCCTGCTCACAAAGTCCTTCATCGAAAAGCAGGTCATTCCCGGCAGGGCTTGAGAAGAGCATACCTACCCGTACACCATCAGCCCCGTACTTTTTCATGAGCTCGATCGGATCAGGACTGTTGCCTAAACTCTTACTCATCTTGCGGCGTTTCTCGTCGCGCACAATTCCGGTTAAGTAAACGTCCGTGAACGGAATATCATTTCGGTACTCCATACCCGCCATGATCATGCGAGCCACCCAGAAAAAGAGAATTTCTGGAGCCGTTACCAGTACGTTTGTCGGGTAGTAATAGTTGATGTCCGCATTGTCGGGGTTGTTCAATCCGTCGAATACCGAGATGGGCCAAAGCCAAGAGCTGAACCACGTATCTACCACATCTTCATCTTGCCGGATTCCAGCCGTGCTTTGACCCGCTGCGGCAAACAGCTTTTCAGCTTCTGCACTGGTCTTACACACAACGACCTCATCGTTCTCGTTAAAGAACGCAGGTATGCGCTGTCCCCACCAGAGCTGACGACTAATACACCAGTCGCGTACATTCTCCATCCAGTGGCGGTAGGTGTTCACGAATTTTTGCGGGTGCAATTTCACCTTGCCTGCGTTCACGACCTCTAGCGCAGGCTTGGCCAACTCGCTCATCTTTACGAACCACTGTAAGGACAGTTTGGGTTCGATCACCGCATCGGTACGCTCACTGTATCCAACCTTGTTGCGGATGTCTTCTACCTTGATTAAATGTCCACTCGCGTCCAAGTCTTTGGCGATTTTCTTTCGAACTACGAAGCGATCCTCTCCAACGTAAAATCCCGCAGCTTCACTGAGATTTCCATGCTTGTCCAGTGTATCGATCGTCTCTAACCCGTGGCGTTGACCGATCTCGTAATCATTGATATCGTGCGCTGGAGTGACCTTCAACGCACCGGTACCGAACTCCATATCGATGTAGTCATCAAAGATGATCGGAACGGACCGTTCAACCATTGGAATGATGCAACGCTTCCCTTTCATATTCGCGTAGCGTGGATCATCAGGATGTACACAAACAGCGGTATCTCCAAGTATGGTTTCGGGCCTGGTGGTCGCAATGGATATCCATTCATCCTCCGTCCCTTCAATTTGGTAGCGAACGTGATACAACTTGCTGTTCACCTCCTTGTGGATCACTTCTTCGTCGGAAACTGCCGTAAGCGCTTCAGGATCCCAGTTGACCATGCGGTAGCCCCGGTAAATCAATCCTTTCTTGTGCAGGTCAATGAAGGTATCGATTACACTTTCAGTAAGCCCCTCATCCATCGTGAAGCTTGTACGTTCCCAATCACACGACGCGCCAAGCTTCTTCAATTGTTCCAGGATGATACCGCCATGTTTGTGGGTCCAATCCCACGAGTGTTCTAAGAATTTCTCCCGGCCGATCTCCCATTTACTGAAGCCTTCTTCGCGCAATTTGTGCACCACCTTCGCCTCCGTGGCAAAGGTGG
>CAZPEQ010000143.1:0-6687 GCA_964585605.1 uncultured Weeksellaceae bacterium
GACGAAGCGGTGCCACTATCAGCAGCGGAGCAATTGCACGCTGCCTGTGATCATAGTGAGTTGATCGTGATACCGGATACAGGTCACACATTCGACGGGAAACACCCGATGGAAGGAGGAATACTTCCTGATGCCTTGCTCAACGTACTTAGGCATACGTTGACTTGAAGTTCACAACTCCTTATTCTTGATTCGCTTGAAAAAGGCCTTTCGATAGGTATCTCCAATAGGAAGTTCTTTGCCGTTGACATGGACATTTAAGGAATCTGTTCGTTGGATATGTTTGAGAGAAACGATGTACGACCGGTGGATCTTGATGAAGTGTTCTGGGAGTTGGTCTTCCAAGTACTTTAACGTGCTGTACGTGACTATCCGGCGATCCCGTAGGTGAACGGCTACGTAGTTCTTCAATCCTTCGATATAACATATCTCACGCATCTCTACCCGCTCGAAGTTGTTCTTGCCATCGGTTTTGATGAAGATATGATTCTCGGCATGCTTCTCTTCAAGTGTTGCGGACGTGTCTGATATAGAGGTGTGCGCTTTGGTGACTGCGGAGTAGAACCGATCGAAGGAAATCGGTTTCAACAGATAATCCACCACGTTCAATTCGTAACTCTCGAGAGCGAACTGCGGATACGCTGTAGTGAAGATCACTTTACAACGTCCTTGCACCACTTTGCTGAGTTGTAGGCCCGTGAGTTCTGGCATTTGAATGTCCATTAGAACGAGGTCTACATTCCCATCTTCGATCTCCTTCAAGGCAGATAATGGGCTGGTGCAAGACCCGCAATGCGTCAAAATCGAGGTTCTACCAACATATTTTTCCAGGAGCTGGATCGCTGGCGGCTCATCGTCGACGATTAGGGTGCGCAGTGTTCTTTCCGTTTCAATCTTGCGTTCGCTTTATGTTCGTCTATCGCCAGTCAGGTATGGGATCCGCAGTTTTGATTCAAAGTGCCGTCCTATAGCGGTTTCGCTTAGCTCATGATTACCAAGATAGAACAGATCCAGTCGGCGCTTAAGGTTCACGCTACCGATTCCATTCTCCGTGTAATTGTCTGTGCTAAGGATAGCGTTGAAAGTGTGCATACGTAGTTCTTCCTTTCCTATTTTCACCTCGATGATAGCTGGCGCGTGTTTGTCATTGATCACACCATGCTTGAACACATTCTCTACGAAATGAATGAGTACCCAAGATGGTATGCGCTGATCACCGGCTTCTCCGGTGATTGCAAAATTCAATGATAGCTCATCTAAAAATCGGCGGCGTTGAAGAGCGATGTAATGCTCAAGGAATTTCAACTCTTTCGCCAGTGGCATGACATCTTGATCCGCTTCGTAGGTCACGTATCGCAGTAATTCGGATAGTCGGTGGAGGTCAATGGCAGTATCAGGGTGAGTGTCCACCAGTTCATTGTAAAACGAATTCAAGGAGTTGAATAGAAAATGAGGCTCCAATTGCCCACGCAGCACACTCAATTCGGCCTTCTTGCTTTCTAGTTGAAGGGTATGCAATCGCTCCCTACTATCGATATACTGTAGTATGAGAAACAGCCCTGAACTGTAGAAAATAGAGTGCAGTGCGAAATAGCTATTGTCAAAAGTATAATACCAAAGAGAGCGAGAATCTTCCAAGTAATTATGATGATCCAGCAGGTTGTAGATAATGACTTCTTCAAGCACGTACCGTATGACCGCAAAAGCCAGTATGCTGACCAAGGTGGCCAACCCGAAACTCAACCATTGTCCTTCATGAAGGAAACGAGAACAAGCCCAATTGTACTGGATCATGTACGTGATCCAGAAGGTGGTATTAAAGGAGAATATGTAAAGCAACTTTGGCATGCCGAACAACTGCCTGAACTCCTCTGTCCCGTTAACCGCATAGAACCTAAAGAAGTACATGATCACAACGACCAATACCAATAGCAGGTGCAACCAGATTCTGTTCTCCTTCTTTAGCATTGCCCCGAATCTATTGTAATTGCGTGTTACAGAACATTATGTAGGGACGAAGGCCCTGAAACTTTATTCGAATTTGCGTTCTGAACGGCCGTGCGGGTTCGTATAAAATTCTGGGTGAATGGTGTAATGGAATGGAACAGGGCTAAGAGTCAACGGTACTTTCGTACTTCGAATTGAAAATGCGCACCAGACCTGGTCAGCGTAATCTAAAAACTTTCAAAATGATACGTCTACTTACCCTCCTTGTTTTCGGCACCTCGACACTGATCACGACAGCTCAGAATGACCCTGTGCGCATTGCCTTGGTCGGTACGGTACACTTCGAACCTTCGGAAGTTGATCTTTACGCCAATGAAGAACTTGATGTGCAAAGCGGGCTCAGGCAAGAACAACTTGATCAGGTTGCACAACAGATAGCTGCGTTCGGCGCGGATAGGATCTGCATAGAATATTCATCAGCTTCTCAACAGGAAACAGACAGCTTGCTTCGAGAGTACAAGGCAGGGCGGTACAAATTGGATAAAAATGAGGTGGAACAACTAGGTTTTAGGGCAGCAGCTCGGTGTGAGCTAAATCAACTGACTTGTATTAACCATCGGGGTACATTCTATGGCGACAGCGTATTCGCATTCGCCGCTGAAAACGGTCAGGACTCGATCATCGCGCAAGTGCAGGCGCTTGGGGCCTCGTTTATTAATGAGGCCAATGAGCAATTGAAAACAACCAGCATTACTGAGTTCCTGCTGTATATAAATAGTGTAGAGGCGTTGCGACGGAATGCTTCGTTCTACACCATGCTCCTGGCTGCCATCGGCACAAACGAGAACCAGATCGGCACTTCCTTGGTAGCCGAATGGTATAAGACGAATCTGCACATCTACACCAATTTACTGCAATCGATACATCGGAATGATAAAGAGGTTGTGGTGATATTTGGTCAAGGACACATTCCAATTCTACAACACCTGATTTCTACCAACCCGAATTTTGAACTTGTTGCGATTGATGAACTATTGAACTGATGTACTATGATGTGCTGAGGTTAATGGCCCGCTTTTTGCTTTTAGCATGCACACCAACAGATCATGCGGGGTTCCATTTAATAACTTGACCCTACAAGAGCAGTCGGCCATTGATTAAAAACGATAATTTTAGAAGCATGGGTACCTTCAAGTTGTGTAAATACGGTAGTGTATTGATGTTGTGTTTGCCGCTTAGTATGGCGTCAAATGCGTTCGGCCAGTCTGCAGATTCGATTTACTTTGACCTGAAAGGCGAACACCTATACACGCAAACGGTCCTGGAGAAGTTCTCAGCCTACTCTTCTGAGTTCGATCAAAATGGTGCCCCTTACCTGTACACAGCAAGTATGCAGTTAGGCTTGGTGACCTTCGATATTTCGGATCTTAACGCTCCTGTTCCTGTGGACACCATGAGCCCCGTCGAGTTGGGTATGCATAACGTGTCTAATGTCGTACAAGAAGGTTCTCTCCTGTATTTGTCCTTAGGCGATTTCCAGTCGAATACAAATCCGGCCGGACTTGCGATCGTAGACGTTTCTGCGCCCGCTTCTCCTACCCTGATCAGTATGTGGGATAGCGCTGCATTTCAGAACGGAGCAGCCATAACACAAATAGTGAATGATAGAGCATATATCGGCATTATGACGGCCGGTTTGTTGATCTTGGATATTGCCGACCCGCAGAATATTAGCTACGTGAATCATTTTATACCTGATCCCGCATGGCCCGCTATTTCCAATTTTGACCCAGCCGTTCGCGGGCTAGCCGTCAGAAATGATACGGCGTATTTGGCGTATGACGCAGGTGCGTTTCGCATTGTTGATCTGAGCAATGAAATGAATCCCGTAGAGGTGGCCATGTACGTGAATCCGAATCACCCTGTATTCACGCCTAATGCGAGTAATCATGTGCAGTTGGTCGGGAATAGGGCATTTGTTTCTTACGACAATTGTGGGTTAGAGGTATTGGACATCAGTGACCCTAACAATGTCCAACAGATCGAGTGGATCAACCCATGGAATTGCCTTGGCTTGTCTTGGTTCGGTGGAGATGGGCATGGAAACGAAATGCTGACGGTTAACAACGACTCACTCCTGTTTTTAGGCGCTGGAGACTCGGAACTATTGGTTTACGATATAACAGGCGTGAACGCAGAACTCAAAGGCGGCATCATCTTGCCTGATGATAGTGTAGTGGCTTGGGGCATTGCCGAAAAAGACGGTGTGGTCGCGCTCACCTTGCTGAATAATTCTGGCCTACCACTCCAGCCCTTCTTCGGTGGTATTGGAGGTATACGCTTATATGAATGGACACGGGACCTCACCACCTCTGTCATTTCAACAGCGCGTGATCAAATGGACGTGAACGTGTATCCTAACCCAGCTGCAGATCAATTGCGGGTTGAAACAGAGAACACGGGATTGTTCAGCATCACGGACATGCGCGGAACGGTTGTTCACTATCAAGAACTTACTGCCGGTTCATCCGCTGTGGATCTATCCCGTTATATCGCGGGCATCTATGTGTATGATTTCACGAGTGCCGCTGGCACCAAAAGAGGTAAGTTGATCATTGAGTAGGTCAAGGGGTACCGGTAACCACCTTTTCTTGTTCTTTGGTGAACGCATCTGTTTGCAGGTGCAAAAGCGCGCGTGCTTTTTGCTTCTTGTAATGGTAGGATTCGTCTTCTTCGACCAATGACTCATACACACGATCATTCAATGCTGTATCCGCATTGAGTAAGACATGGCGCTGCCGTTTCTTTTGTTCGGCCCATACCCAAATGCGCTCCTCCGCTTCTGCAAGCCGAATATCATACTCTCCTTTTGGGCTCAATAGTTTCGCAAATATGGGCGAGGTCTCAATGGCCAAGAACAATAGGAAAATAAAGAAAGACGGAGCCCAGGGAAGTTCATTCATGGCATTCACCCGTGCCATAAGTCCATCAAATCCAAGCACGACAGGATCAGTCTGCGCGATACGTTCTTTTTCCTGTTGATCTAAAGCTAGCAGGCTGGCGAGTAATACCTCTTCCTTCGCCTTAGCACTCGCTTTGAGTGTGGTCAATTCTGTCAAAGCCTCATCGTACTTCTCTCGCTTCTCTTTGTACACTGGCCCTTTGCCTACTAGCCCGGTTCCTGCAGTTCCTTCTGCTTCCGAAATGAAGGTGTCGTAGTAGCTTTTCACTTCTACCTCTTTTTGCGCCACGCCGTTCTGCAAAGCGGCTAATTGGCTTTGCTTTGCACTGACCTCCGCTGCGTACAGTTGTTTTACTTGTTGCTGGTTCGTCAGTAACATCTCGTTCTTTTGCTCAAGCAGTACTTGATCGATCTCTTTCTCGAAGATCTTTAGTTCCAAAGGTTTTGCAATGACCACGGCAATGATCACCGCTAGGATGATCCGAGGTGCTGCCTGTATGAATTCATTTCGTTTGCGGTCACTTTTCTTGATCGTAGACACGATGAAGCGGTCTAGGTTGAAGATGAGCAAACCCCAGATCAAGCCGAAAGCCAACGATGACCAGATGTTATCAAACACAGTGAAGAGTGCATAAGAAGAAGCAACAAAGGCCAGCACAGCGGTGAAAAACACCGTCCCTCCTACTCCAGCGTATTTGACTTGTTCAGATTTAGGGCTTTGTTCGAGTACGTCGGTGTCCGCTCCGGAGCACATCCAGAAGAATGAGGTTAACATGGTGCAGGTTCAGTTGAGGTTCGTTATTCCAAACGGGAATGCCAGAAACTATGTTGTGTCCGTGAAAGTAGAATGTGAGGACACTTGAATAAGCAAAGATCACATGAACGGTGGCGAGGGTAGATTTTATTAGCCTCACAGATCTTTTTTCGACCTCTCATCCTTTTCTCCTGTCTGCTGCGTCTGGGGTTTCTTACATTCACCAACGAACCTGTAACATTTGAGGTGATTTCTTGTCTCACTTCCTAAACCCTATGCGCTATGAGCATCCTACGTATCGAGAACCTTTGTAAAACCTATCCGAATGGCGTGAAAGCCTTGGATAATGTCAGTATCACCATTGAGAACGGGATGTTCGGTTTGCTCGGGCCCAATGGTGCGGGCAAGTCAACCTTGATGCGCACCTTGGCTTGTTTACAGGAAGCTGATTCTGGTTCGGCCATGCTAGATGAACTGGACATTTTAAAGCGACCAACAGAGCTGCGCAAAGTACTTGGCTACCTCCCGCAAGAATTCGGTGTGTATCCGAGGATCACCGCGCACCAAGTACTGGACCACCTTGCTATTTTGAAAGGTATTACCAATAAGAAACAACGAAAGGAGCAGGTTGACTACTTATTGAACAAGGTGAACTTGTATGATAAGCGTAAGAAGCGTGTGAAAGGCTTTTCAGGGGGCATGAAGCAGCGTATAGGCATTGCTCAGGCGTTGATCGGAGATCCTAAACTGCTGATCGTGGATGAACCTACCGCAGGTTTGGACCCTGGAGAACGCAATCGCTTTTACAACCTATTGGCCGATGTTGGCAAAGAGGTGATCGTGATCCTCTCCACCCATATCGTTGACGATGTGCGTGAACTCTGCACCAATATGGCCATTATGAACGAAGGGTGTATCGTGTTCCATGGAGCGCCGGGTGCAGCATTGAATGAGTTAAAGGGAAAAGTCTATCAAAAGTCAGTATCCCGCGAGCAGCTAAAGCAATATGCCAATGAACATGCTA
>CAZPEQ010000144.1:0-6603 GCA_964585605.1 uncultured Weeksellaceae bacterium
GCCTGGTTAAGAGCTTGTCTAAGATTCCTGCTTTGGCTTGCAAGGTTGATTTTTTGTTCTGCAGGTATTGCCCTGTCAGGGAGTCTGACTTGGCGATCTCTTTTGGCGTACCATGGGCCATAATGTATCCGCCGTGCGAACCTGCACCCGGACCAATGTCCAACACATGATCGGCACTCATGATCATTTCTTTATCATGCTCAACGACGATGACTGAATTGCCCGCATCACGTAGTTCTTTCAACGACTTTATCAGCAATTCATCATCCCGCTGGTGTAAACCAATACTGGGCTCATCGAGTATGTACAGCACTCCAACCAATTCAGAACCGATTTGCGTAGCAAGGCGAATGCGCTGGGCTTCACCCCCAGAGAGTGTCTTCGAGGGCCTGCTCAAGGATAGGTAGTCCAGGCCAACATCTAGCAGAAAACCACTTCGGTCGCTGATCTCTTTGACTATCTCTTTACCGATCTTCTTTTGCTTACTGTTAAAAGAACCCATTACCCCATTGACAAAGGCATGAAGTTCTTTGATCGATAGATCCGCTACTTCCTGAATGTTCTTGTCTCCGATGCGAAAGAACAGGGCGTTCTTTTTGAGCCGTTTCCCTTCACATGAAGGGCAAGGGACCATATGGGTGAACTTGGCTGCCCAACGCTTCATTTGGTTAGAACCTGCTTCGGCTTGCTCTAGGATGTATGGGATCACACCATCAAAAGTCAAATTCTTGTCCCGAAGGCCGATCTTACTTTTCACCGTAACCACGCCGTCAACACCGTTCAGAATAGAAGCCAGCACAGATTCTCCCATTTCGTTAACGGGCGTCGTGAGGTCATGCCCAAAGCGATCCAATACAGCCTCCAATACATTGTAGATATGGCTGTTTTTGTATGTGCCGAGCGCAACAATAGCACCCTTTTTGATACTTTTCTTCTCGTCGGGAATGATCTTATTGATCGCCACATCACTCACTTTTCCCAGACCATTGCACGATTTACAGGCGCCGTAAGGAGAGTTAAAAGAGAAGAGGTTGGGTTCCGGCTCTTCGTAGGCAATGCCAGAGGTTGGGCACATTAGATTTCTGCTGAAATGTCGGATGGCCTCGTCTGCCACATCGAGTATCATCATATCGCCCTTACCATGTTTCATGGCTACTCCAATGGATCCCTTCAGGCGCTTGATGTCTTTTTCCGTCGCGGTAAGGTTGTCAATGACCAACTCAATGTCGTGGATCTTATACCGGTCTAATTTGGGACGCTTGGCCAGATCCAGTATCTCCCCATCAACACGAGCGCGCAAAAAACCCTGTCGGAGCAATTGTTCGAACAGGTCTTTGTAATGTCCTTTTCGCCCACGGATAATAGGCGCAAGAACACTAATGCTCTTGCCCTCATACTCCTGCATGATCAGCTCGATGATCTGATCATCTGAATATTTGATCATTGCCTCTCCAGTCTGGTGGGAGTAGGCGGTTGCCGCACGGGCGAACAGCAAGCGCAAGAAATCGTAGATCTCGGTGATCGTGCCTACCGTTGATCGCGGATTTTTGCTGATCGTTTTTTGCTCAATGCTGATCACAGGGCTCAACCCGGTGATCATATCCACATCAGGTCGCTCAATATTCCCTAAGAACTGGCGTGCATAGGAATTGAAGGTCTCTATGTAACGACGCTGTCCTTCGGCGTAGATGGTATCAAAAGCTAAGCTGCTTTTCCCGCTACCACTGAGCCCTGTTATCACGACCAGTTTGTCTCGCGGGATCTTCACGTCCACGTTTTTCAGGTTGTGTACACGTGCACCTGATACTTCAATCACATTTTCGACTTTCGCTGGCATAGAAACGCACCTTGCAGAACAAGGCGGCAAAATTACTCCTTTGTCACGTCATTGAAGTGCTGCCCCGGTAATTCGAGTAAATATGTCTTGCCAAGCTTGTTAGTCAAGAAGTTGTCTCTCAACCAGGGGTTAAGGGTTTTTAATACTAAGTAGTCAGTTCCTTGCTCCTTAGCGAATGTGGCGAAATTGGTAACGGGCCCAGATATTTCAACCAAGCGCGTTTTGTAAGCAGGGTAGAGGTCTTTGTTCCGAATATGGAAACCATAGCGTTCTGGGTCTGCCATGATCTCTTTGAGCGCCAACGCACGGAATACATACCGAGCAGTTTCTTCAATCAAGAGCAATTCATAGTAACTCTGCGTTTGTTGACGCTTAAGTTGTTTGTCAACCCCGTTCATGCCCATGTTGTAAGAGGCTGCAGCCAAGGTCCAACTCCCAAACCTTTCGTAAGCCAGTTTCAGGTAACGGCACGCTGCTTCTGTGGATTTTCTGACGTGATACCGCTCATCTACTTCCCCATTGATCTCCAATCCGAACTCCCTTCCGGTTTGCTTGAGAAACTGCCAGAATCCAGTAGCACCTGCAGGTGAAACCACATTGGTCAATCCGCTTTCTATTAAGGCAATGTACTTCATGTCCTCTGGGACATTGTTCTTTTTCAATACTTCCGTTATGAGTGGTAGCCACCGGTTCGCTCGTTTATGGTGAAGGATGGAATTGGACTGCCAATACGTATTCACGAGTAATTCGCGATCCAGACTTTCCCTTACTGTCAGTTTTTCTAACGGTACTTTCTCTCCGCAAAATTCCATGGCACTAGGCAAGGTGAGTGAGAATATTTTGTAGCTATCGTTGAATTCGCGTTGGTATTCAACATCATTATTCTCCGGCACCTGGCTGAACGCAAAGAGCTGCCACAAGACAACAGCCATGCATAGTACAGATAACGAGAAGACGGTTTTTAGAACAAAGGATCTCCAATTCATGCTTATGTATTCTCTCCTGGAGGTTTGCTTAACCGTGTTATGGCAAATAAAGCCGCTATCATTCCTACTGCGTAAAGGCTGAAAAACCACGTGAAGAGGATATCCCACATTACCTTGAAACGAAAGAGAATGAAGATCAGGAAGATCGATGCAAGGGAAATGGCAATGAACACGAGTGCTACATGGGCATCTGTCAAGCCCATATAACCAATGTGGTGCGTTGTATGATCCTTACCCCCAACAAAGGGTGATTTCCCTTTAGCAATACGGTTGATAATAACGCTTAATGTATCGCCAATGGGAATCAAGAATGCGATCACAAGTGCCGAGATCTGACGCCCGCGATCGTATTCAACGATCAGCTCCTCCAATGGGTTCCAGAAACAGATGATACCAACAAACGCAAGGTAGATGCCAAGAAACTGGCTGCCTGTATCACCCATGTACATGCGGGACGGGTTCCAGTTGAAAAAGAGAAATCCAGCCAATGCAGCTAGCGTGCCGATCAGTAACACCATATGAATGGTAGCCCCCATACCAGCCCAAAAGAATACCGCCATGGCCATGATGAAGATGCTCCCACTGACAATGGTGGCGATCGCATCCATGTTATCTAACATGTTGATGGAATTCATGACCGCTATGACCCAAAGAATGGTCAATAAACTATTCAGCAAATCACTATCGAACATTTCAATACGTGTTCCGCTTACGATCAGGATGATCGAGCAGAGCACTTGAACGGATATTTTTAATAGCGGTTTGGTGTCGTAAGCATCATCAGTAAGGCCCATTAGAAAAGCCAAGGCTGATGCGATAAGTAAGCCAACATGTTCGCTCCGAACTGCGCTAAGAGACTCTGGAAGGAGTATCCCGGCTGCGGTGAAAGAAAGAAGGAATACGATGAAAAAGCCGATGCCGCCGAAAGCCGGTTTAACGGCACTGCTCCAGCGAATGCCGTGCACTTGTTTGTCCCGTATACCTAGGGTTTTCGCGAAGCGTAGAAAGATAGAATTAATCAATACCGAGAACGCCAACGCAAAGGCAAACCAAGCGAAAAGACCAACAAATATTTCCTTATCACTCATGAAGTGGTCTTCAACGGTTCGAATGAATTTTCAGCAACGATCTGATCAAATGGCTGACCCGCTACATCCTTATCGCTCAATATAGGTGCGTCTACGCCCCAATCAATGTCTAAAACAGGGTCATTCCACAACAGCGTGCGCTCGTAGGCTGGAGCGTAGTAAGCGGTGCACTTATACTCGAAGAGGGTGTCGTCTTGCAGAGCAACAAAGCCATGAGCAAATCCAGGGGGTATGTACAAGGCATTTTTTCGTTCCGCAGAAAGCTCGATTTTCAAGTGTTTCCCAAAGGTTGATTGATCCTTGCGCAGATCCACGCATACGTCTAGCACTTTTCCGCTTTTGACACGCACCAATTTTCCCTGTGCGTGCGGAGATGCTTGAAAGTGCAGGCCACGGAGCACATTGACCTTGGACATGGATTCATTGTCCTGAACGAACGAGATGGTCTGTTGTGTTTGCTTCTGAAAAAGCGCCAGGTTGAAAGATTCGAAAAAGTGCCCCCTATCGTCTTTAAATAGCTTGGGTTCCAATACCCACAGTCCCTCGAATTCTGTTTTCGATGTTGTCATTTACCCAGTTCCAGTGATGCGCTTTATCCAGCCCCATAAACCCTTCGACCCTTCAGGCTCTTTTTCTTCGTAGTAACCATAACCATAGCCGTAACCATAGCCATAACCATAGCCATAGCCATAACCGTATCCGTAGTTGTAGCCGTAACGATTGCGGTTAACATCAACGCCATTCAATATGGTTGTCAGGTTGTTGATCTTGTTCTCGTTGATCAGGCGATCCACATTTTGCACAAACTGTTTCTTAGAATAGTCTGCACGGAAAATGTAAATCGGGTAATCTGCTTTTTGGATAATTGAGATTCCGTCAGTTACTAATCCCACAGGAGGGTTATCAATCAAGATGACGTCGTAGCTCGATTTCAGCTCCGTTAGGATCTCATCCATACGATCACTAATGATCAATTCAGATGGATTGGGTGGTATTGGTCCTGCTGTGATGAAATCCAAATCGTCCAACTTCGACTTCTTAATGCAGGACTGAATTGAATCTTTGTTGATGAGCAATGTGCTCATTCCAGATGAGTTGTCGACTCCAAATCCTAAGTGGATTTTAGGTTTGCGCATATCCAGGTCAAGGACAATGGTACGCTTGCCACTAACGGAGATGATGCCTGCTAAGTTGATGGCAACAAATGTCTTTCCCTCGCCGGATATGGTACTCGTTATACCAATGATCTTAGCACCGGGCTCATTGTTAACGAATTGCAGATTCGTGCGAATGCTTCGGAATGCTTCCGCTACGAGAGACTTTGGGTTTCGGTCTATCAATAACTGGGACACCGGAATGTCCTTGTTATACTTCGGCACCATACCCAGTATCCCAATAGAGGCATTGGTGAGCTTGGCAATATCATTCAAGCTGGTTATGTTACTGTGAAGAACGTAACGACCAAGAATGATCATGAGGCTCAGGAGCAAACCTCCCACCAGCCACGATAAATAAATCAGCTTGGGAACCGGTTCAACTGGCGTGGTTTGCAATACGGCGCTTTCTAGAATCCGTGTTTCCGGTATAAAGCCTGCCATACTTATCCGGTATTCAATATCCTTCTCGAGCAACTGAGTGTAGTACTTTTCGGTGATATTGAATAAGCGCTCGATGCGAGCGAACTCAAGTTCTTTCTCCGGTAGGTCAGAGAATAGGTTAGAGACATCGTCCAACTTGCCTTCAAAGCTCTTTACTCTGCTAGACATGCGATCTTCAAGCGTGTTGATACTTTCAATGAGTAGCCCCTTTTGAATATCAATACGGTGATCTAACGCTACGACAGCCGGATTTGCTTCGGTGACATCGAACTTCAGCTCATCTCGTCTAAGTAACATATCATGCAGATCTTGGATCAAAGTTGAAATGGCCGATTCCATTTCAGTACCTACTAGCATTGGGAGTAGGTCATACACACTGATGGTCCCGTCTGCAGCAAGTGTTGCCTTTTTTACTTCGCGCAGTAGGTTCAACTCAACTTGAATATCGAGCATTTGAGATTCGTAATCTTCCGTACGCGTTAGGTAAATATCCGTTAGCTCTTTGAAATTACTTACTCGATTGGATTGCTTGAAAGACTGAAGGCGGTATTCAAAAATCCGCAATTGCTCGGCCACCGTGTCCTTTTGCGCATCAATGAACTTCAAGATGCTTTCGGCACTACCGCTCCGACGTTCGATATCGTAGTCGATGTAAGACTTTGCCATTGCATCGACCAAATCACGGGCTAACACCGCGTCTTGGTCGTTAACAGAGATACTAAGCGTTTGAGCTTCTTTGTTTAGAATGCGCGCTGAAATTTGCTTGTAGTACTTGTTAACTAGTGTCTTTTTTCGATTTATCGTAATGAAGATGTCCATGTCTGGATTAACCAAATAATCAGAAAAGGACAACCGTTCCTCGGCATTCGCAATAAAGTGCGGAGTAACGATAGGCGAGTTGAATTGGCAATGGGTACTCACTTGTTCTCCCCTAAAAACGTAGTTGATCTTAAACTCTTTCTTATTAAGCAAGTCTACGTTAATGGGCACATCAAGAATACTACTGTCAAGTACTTCACTAACTGAAAAGTTGAATGGGGCCTTTCTATAAAGCTCATTCGTCAATACATCACCTCGGTTGTAGTAGCTAACCT
>CAZPEQ010000145.1:0-6559 GCA_964585605.1 uncultured Weeksellaceae bacterium
TATATCCTCCTTTTTTTTTCATGATGCCAAGTTAGGGGGCATCCTTTTATCAGGCATCTGCCACAATGTGCTAGATTGGATTACATTTAAGCCTCATGATCATCTGATCGACCTCAACACCTTCCGTTGGATAACGGCTATAAGCAAAGCATAAAATACGCTCATCAAGAAATACCCAAAGAAAGTGCCTTGAGCGTACTTGGCTGGGGTGAACATTTCCGTGATCAGGTCACGTTGTTCTTGGGCCTCTGGCCCTTTCATGCTCTCCAGTAAAGCGGCATTACGGGTTTCAAATATCTCGGGTGCTACATGACCGTAGTACGCATATACGAACAGGGCGGTGATGATCGCATAGACTATACCGCCTCGCATTCCCGCTTTGAAAAGGTTCACGAAATCGTAAGCCGTTTTCTTAACCTGCTTGCTGCTCTCCAAGAAAATGGCGAGTAAGATCAGGAACAAATGCAGCATGACAATGCCGCGTGGGTCCATCTGGAATTCAGCGTAGTGCGCGATCAATCGGATCGCAATTGCAACAAGCGCGAATATCACCCCATACATCTAAATCTGATCAACCGTTCATGGAGACGAGGAATTCCTCGTTGCTCTTCGTGCCACTGAGGCGATCTTTCATGAACTCCATAGCTTCTACAGGATTCATATCAGCCAAGTGCTTTCTGAGAATATGCAAACGTTGCATGGCCTCACTACCAACGAGTAGGTCATCACGACGTGTACCTGATCCCAAGATGTCAATGGCAGGGTAGATGCGGCGGTTGCTGATCTTGCGATCCAACTGCAACTCCATGTTACCCGTTCCTTTGAATTCTTCAAAGATCACTTCGTCCATTTTCGATCCGGTCTCCGTCAAGGCAGTTGCCAAGATGGTCAATGAACCGCCATTCTCGATCTTACGCGCAGCTCCAAAGAAACGCTTGGGTTTGTGCAATGCATTGGCATCAACACCACCAGAAAGGATCTTGCCAGATGCGGGCTGAACGGTGTTGTGCGCACGTGCCAAACGCGTGATGGAGTCAAGTAGGATGACCACATCGTGACCACATTCCACCATACGCTTTGCTTTTTCCAGCACCATGTTGGCAACACGTACATGCCGATCTGCCGGTTCGTCGAACGTACTGGCGATCACCTCTGCATTCACGCTGCGCGCCATGTCGGTAACCTCCTCTGGTCGCTCATCAACCAGTAGAACGATCAAGTAGGATTCTGGGTGGTTTGCAGCAATTGCATTTGCCACATCCTTGAGTAAGAAGGTCTTACCTGTTTTCGGCTGCGCAACGATCAATCCACGCTGCCCTTTTCCGATGGGAGAGAACAGGTCCATCACCCGCATGCTCATGTTCGGGTCCTTACCCGTCAGGTCGAATTTCTCGTCCGGGAACAGCGGGGTCAAGAACTTGAACGGTACACGATCACGCACCCATGCCGGATCACGACCATTGATCACTTCAACGCTCACCAATGGGAAGAATTTATCTCCAGCGCGGGGAGGACGAACCGTTCCTCTTACGGTATCACCTGTCTTTAAGGCATGCGAGCGAATTTGCCCTCCTGAAACATAAACATCATCAGGGGAAGCGAGGTAATGGTAATCAGAGCTACGCAAGAAGCCATAACCATCTGGCATGACCTCCAAAACACCTTCCATGGGAACCGTTGCGTCAAACGTCAACTCTGGCTCTTTTTTAGCGGGTTGGCGTTCCTGACGATCTCCACGAGATTCTCCATCGTGCCCGTTGCCGTTACGGCTATTCCCGCGTCGATCTCGACCATCGCGCCGATCTCGGCCATCACGTCTGCCACGTGGTGATTGTTCTTTCTTCTCGCCCTCTTTTCGTCCTCCTACCTTCGGCTCTTTACTTTCTTCCTTCGCTTCAGGCGTGCTAGTCTTTTCTTCTTTCTTCTCGCCAGCTAACGGTAGCTCCGCCTGAGCCGCTTTAGCGGGCTTCTCTTCAGACTTGGCCGTTTGTTTGCGCGGCGCGCGCGGCTTCTTGGCAGCGGCAGGCTTGTCAGCAGCTCCTTCTTTAGCGGGTTTCTGCTCAGGCGCTATTGCTGCAACGGCTTTCGGGTTGACACTTTGTTCATCAAGTATCTTATAAATGATGTCTTGCTTCTTGAGGGAGTCTGACTTCTTGATCTCCAGTTTTTTTGCGATCTCGCGAAGCTCAGGAAGCTTCATGTCGCTTAAGGTATTAATGTTGTACATGTGTTGTTTAAGTGTTCAGAAAACACAAACCAGAATTGGTTTTGAATCGACCGATCGGCCTTGTTAGAGAATGTATGATGTTTAGTAGGGAATGCATGGGTTTTTACTACCCCGTGCACTGCAATAGTACGAAAGTGAACGGAATTGGCAAATTTTGATCCAGATTCTTCGTCCACAATAGGAGGTGATTACTTTCGCCGTTGATGTTTTCGATAGATCGCTCCATGCTTCCTTTAGCCCTCTCTGCGGCCCTTTCATTGATTGTAATGTATGTGCAGCCATGGGTTGAGTTTGTTCAAGAAGAAGCGGGGCTAGACCCTTACGTACTGCATGCAACAGGGTTTTTCAATAAAATGGGGGTTGAATTGGTGGATGTAGCACCTGTTTTACCAGCAGGGCTGCTCATTCTGTTAGGTGCCGGTTTTTTCCTGTTGACCTTATTTCCGTCTGTTGGAGCTAATCGAAGAAGGGCCTTGCTCATTGGCTCCATGATGATAAGCTTATTGGTACTGGCCACTAGTTTCATAACCAGCCAGAGCTTTCAGGCTTATGTAAGTAAGACCAACGAGTATGAGATCAACTATCAGTGGCCTTTGATCTTACCCTTTGTGGTCGTGATCATCGGCTTTCTCATGTTGAAGCGTATCGAACGTGCCTAGGTAAAAATCAGGGATGGTTGGCGGTGGCCCTGGGCCCAAGTTCGATCACCTGCATATCGCTGAACTTCCCGGCTTCAATACTGAAACGTATAAGCGTGCGCATTTTATGAAAACCGTGTATACCTGCTGCGCCCGGGTTCATGTACAAGGTTTCGGTAGGCTTATGGAATTTTACCATTAGAATGTGGGAGTGGCCGCAGATGAACGCTTGAGGGCGTTCGCGTTGTAACATGGGGGCCACTCTTTTGTTAAATCGAGGAGGACGACCACCAATGTGGGTCATCCAAATATTAACGCCCTCCACCTTGAATTTCAGGTCTAGCGGAAACTCAGCGCGAACTTCCGCACTATCAATATTGCCGTAAACGGCCCGAACCGTGGTGATCTTCGCCAATTCATCGGTTACTCCAAGGTTGCCGATATCGCCGGCATGCCAAATCTCGTCTACCTCTTTGAAATGGTGAGCTACTCGGGGATCCAAATGTCCATGTGTATCACTAATGAGGCCGATCCGGATCATACGCGAAGATCGCTATCAAAACAATGCTCAATACCTTGAGAAAGCCAATTTCTGATTGCTCCTATTGACCTGCTGATCCTTCTTATGAGAAGAGGGTTATGAGAAACGTGATTATGGAGTGCTGAAGGGTACTTTTGCGGCCATTCATGGAGCGCTATTTTCTAGAGATCATGTTTAACGGAGCCCCTTTTCACGGTTGGCAAGAGCAAAGCGAGGTCATCACCGTGCAAAGTGAAATCGAAAGAGCCCTGAACACAGTGCTTTCTGATGAAGAGCGTGTTAAATGCATGGGCTGTGGCCGCACCGATGCGGGTGTTCACGCATCCCAGTTCTTTGTACATTTCAGCACGGCCCAATTCACGCGACTTGGATTTAACTTCGTGCGTAGCATGAACGGCGTGCTACCACATGAGATCGCCGTGAAACGGGTGATAAAAGTGAATAATACCGCGCACGCTCGTTTTCAAGCCAAATCGCGGACCTACGTTTATAAAATACATGCTTTCAAGGATCCTTTTCTCCGTGGGCGTAGTCATTGGTGCCGCAACAAGTTGGATTTGGACAAGATGAATGAAGCCGCTGCACTCTTGTTAGGCAAACGGGATTTTTCTTGTTTTTGTAAGGCGGGAGGCGATACCAATACCATGGATTGCGATCTGCGAGAAGCCCGGTGGGAGGAGGTTGCACGAGGCCAGTATCATTTCCGTATTACGGCCGATCGCTTTTTGCGCAACATGGTGCGCGCTGTAGTGGGTACTATGCTGGAAATAGGCAATGGGAATTGGGAGGTTGATCGCATTCCAGTGATCTTGGCCTCAAAAGATCGGAGCAAGGCGGGAACTTCTGTTCCTGCTTGCGGGTTATACCTGCATGAAGTACTGTATGATTACATCAAGCCGCAATGAGCAAGAAGGTTAGCGGAACAGCATTCGACTATCGGCTTTTTAAGCGCTTAATGACATACGTGCGGCCGTATAAGCGAATTTTCTATGAAACATTCGTGCTGGTCATCATTTTAGCTATGCTTGGAATAGTTCGCCCGATCCTGCTCGGTAATATGATCGACGATCATGTTGGTTCCAACGATCCGGTCGGTCTGCTCTGGTTGACCATTTGGATCTGTGTGATATTGGTCATAGAAGCGCTGATGCACCTAGACCAAGGTTATTGGACTTCGTGGATAGGAGAGAAGGTCACGTTCGATCTGCGCGATCAACTGTTTTCGAAGGTATCGGGCTTCAAGTTGCAATACTTTGATAAACACCCGATCGGCACGTTGGTAACCCGAGTCGTTAGTGATATCGGCACGATACAGCAGGTGTTCTCGCAGGGTATCATTACCATCATGGGTGACATACTCAAGCTGGTGATCGTGCTCGTTGCGATGTTGATCATCAATTGGAAGCTGGCGTTGCTGTGCTTGATACCGATCCCCATTTTGATGTGGGCCACTAACATTTTCAAGAATGTGATCCGCAGTTCCTTTCAAATGGTGCGGGATAAAGTCTCCGATCTGAATGCCTTCGTTCAAGAACACATTCAAGGCATGAACATCGTCCAGGTTTTCGGGCAAGAGAAACAGGAATTCGAAAAATTCAAGGAAATAAACCAAGGACATCGCGCGGCGCATATTCGCTCTGTATGGGCGTATTCGGTGTTCTTTCCGGTAGTTGAAATGCTGGCCGCAGCGTCTTTGGCCATTTTGGTTTGGTGGGGAACACGGGGCGTGTTGAATGATGTGGTGACCTTAGGAGATTTAATCACGTACATCCTTTTCATCGGCATGTTGTATCGACCAATCAGGATGTTAGCCGATCGGTTCAACGTGTTGCAAATGGGCATGGTAGGCTGTGAACGTGTATTCCGTGTTATGGATACCGAGGCGAACATCCCGAATACCGGTTCGTTCTCTCCTGACAAGATCAAAGGCGACCTCTCGTTCCAGAATCTGCGCTTCGCATATAACGAGCCGGAATGGGTCTTGCAGGGAATCAACTTTGAGGTTAAAGCGGGAGAAATGATCGCTATTGTTGGCTCTACGGGATCGGGAAAGAGCTCGTTGATAAATGTGCTTTCTCGTTCCTATGAGTTCCAAGAAGGAGAGGTGTTGATCGATGGTCAGCCCATTCGTTCCTTTGAGCAAGGAGCTTTGCGCAATGCAATTGCAGTGGTCTTGCAAGATGTGTTCCTGTTCAGCGATACGATTCACAACAACGTGACTCTTGGTGATGAGCGAATTTCACGCGAAGATGTCATTGCGGCAGCTAAAGTCGTTGGGGCGCACGACTTCATTATGAAGACCCGGTCAGGGTATGATACGGATGTGAAAGAACGCGGCGCCATGTTATCAGTAGGTCAGCGGCAATTGATCGCATTCATGCGTGCTTATGTGAATAAGCCGAGCGTCTTGATCTTAGATGAAGCAACCTCATCTGTGGA
The DNA here is from genome assembly GCA_964585605.1 of uncultured Weeksellaceae bacterium. Lineage (GTDB taxonomy): Bacteria > Bacteroidota > Bacteroidia > Flavobacteriales_F > PHOS-HE28 > CAZPEQ01. The sequence continues at coordinate 5,846 of CAZPEQ010000145.1, forward strand.
TAGTACAAGCGAACAGATGATCCAAGAGGCTACCGATCGCATTACGAAGGGTAGGACGAGCATTGTAATAGCCCATCGCTTAAGTACGATTCAGAATGCAGATCGTATTCTGGTGTTGGATAAGGGAGAGATCGTAGAAATGGGTAGTCATCAGGAGCTCTTGGCCCTTGATGGGGAGTACAAGAAGTCGTTTGACCTGCAATTCAGGTAGAGAAATCAACCGCCTTTCCCTTATTTGGCAAGAGTTAGTTTCGTCTTAAGCGCTTTCGCTGTATGCGATGATCTGATTTTTAAGATACCCTCCGGTTTGCCTGAATAGATCAATTTGCCTCCTTTATCTCCTCCTTCGTTACCCAGTTCTATCAAATGATCTGCACAGGCTAACATATCCGGGTTGTGCTCTATGATGATAACACTGTGCCCATTAATTACCAAGGCGTTCATCGAATCCAAGAGTTTGGAAACATCGTGAAAGTGCAAGCCCGTTGTGGGCTCATCAAACAAGAACAAGATCGGTTTCTCTTGCGTTCCCTTGGTAAGGAAAGAAGCCAGTTTGATACGCTGTGCTTCACCGCCGGATAAGGTGCTACTGCTTTGACCAAGATGCACGTAGCCTAAGCCAACATCTTGCAAGGGCTGCAACTTGGTAACAATCTTTTTGGGAGCCCTGCTTTTAGCTTTAGAATTCTTGAAGAAGGCCAAGGCATCATCAAC
>CAZPEQ010000146.1:0-6549 GCA_964585605.1 uncultured Weeksellaceae bacterium
TGGGGGAGACAAGTTGCATTCGGTTGTACTTGCACAAGATTCATGAATGTATCCGCGTATCACAATACCCATATGTAGTGAATTGACCTCAACGCAGGCTTACTGATCGCATATTCCTGTCTATTGCCGGATTAGCCTAACAGAAAAGCCCCGGCATATGCCGGGGCTTTTCTGTTACAGTTTAGCTTATTCTACTTCGTGAACACGACAACTACACGACGCTGGCTGTCGTCATCTCCAGGAACACCTTCAATGAGTTGTTTGTCAGCATAGCCTTTGGCTTTCATTTGGGAGCCATCTACACCTCTTGCAGCCAATTTACCTTGTACCCAAAGCGCACGGCCTTTTGACCACACTTGCTTAGCAGTTCGGCCTACTGGATTCTTTGCCTCCTTCGTATGTCCTTGCACTTCGCATGTCATATCTGGATAAGCCTTCAAAATAGCAGCAAGGTCATCTAATTGCTTCTTCCCTTCTGCAGAGGCTTCCGCCTCATCTTCTCCTAACGGGATCTTATCCAGATTAAAGGACTGTGACCCAGAACCGGTTTCCATGAAGTTATAGATATTCCAACCCCAAGAGTCTTGCGCAAAGCCCAGCTCTCCATCGCCTCCAGCAGTTGCATCTCCTTCGGTGGCAGCTTCCAGTGCAGCATCTGTAGCTGCATCATCTGTGTCCGCCGCATCGCCTGCAGCTGCTGCGTCATCCATTTTCTCTTTCGCCGTATCTGCCGTTTCATCAACGACGGTTTCCGAACCGCATGCGGTCCAAGTGAGTATTCCGACCGACAAGCAAGCGATAACAGCTAGTCGTGGAAGTTCAAAGATTTTCATTTTTGTGTTTGGTTTGTAGCTCAACTAATTGAGTTTTAGGTCAATGGCCTGCAATGTAATATGTACAAAGGGCAAGAGGCCAACTTGTTCTTCGAACGTTATGACGAAGCAATGAACAATTGTCACATGAGGCATGTGTATCCATATATCCCTCTTACTCGTATATGGAGGTCGAAACACAGAGAGACATGTTGAAGAATATTGCTTGCGTTTTGACTGCCTTAGTCCTCTTTACGGGTTGCGAACAACTAGATGAGCTTACCCATTTCAACATCCCGTTGGAGCAGTCTGTTGTAATACCCGCCAACTCAGCAGTGGGAACCCTTGTGAGCATTCCTATTGGGGAGTTCGAGACGAATTTGGGCACATTGCTCGAGCAGCACGATTCAGGCCTCGATTTGATCGAACAGATCTTTCTGGAGTCCATGCAGATCGAAGTGGAGACTCCTAACGGTTCTGATCTTGATCACTTAAATCAAATTTCCGTACACCTTAAATCAGCCACATCACCTGTTTTCCAGGTGGGGTGGAAAGATCCTGTTCCCACCGGGACGGGTGAATCTCTAGAATTAGACATTTGGGAAGACACAAACCTGAAGATCCACTTCACCCAAGACGTGGTAACCATTCGGGTTGATCTTGAAGCAGATCAGGTAACAACGGTAGACCAAACGGTGAATTTCAAAGCACTGTTCAGGGTGAACGCCAAGGTCCTGGGAATCTGACCCACTCGTTCTTCCTACGTGTTTTTTACCCAACTTTGCGCCTCTTAAGCGCACACCATGAACGAGGGACACGTTAACAGAACGAATGCGGACGGTATTGCTACTGTCACATTTCACCACCCAAGAAGCAATTCATTACCAGCTCATATCCTGAAAGGGATCGCTGATGCAATAAATGAGCTAGGTAGCGACCCAACCGTGCGTGTCATCGTTCTTCGCAGTGAGGGGCCGAAAGCATTCTGCGCCGGAGCCTCGTTCGATGAGTTGATGGCCATTGCGGACAAGGAAGCTGGTGAAGTGTTCTTCAGTGGATTCGCCAACGTCATCAACGCAATACGAAAAGCCAATTGCTTTGTCTTGGGCCGCATACATAGCCACGCCGTAGGTGGTGGTGTGGGATTGGCCTGCGCAGTGGATATTGCATATGCAACGGAAAAAGCAAGTTGTAGGCTCAGCGAACTGGCTATTGGCATTGGGCCATTCGTGGTAGGGCCAGCGGTAGCCCGCAAAGTTGGAACGGGAACTTTTGGCTTGTTAACTGCCACGCCTGCCACACGGCGCAATGCGCAGTGGTGCTTACAGCATGGTATTTATGCCGGGGTATTCGCTGATGAAACCGAGCTTGACGCCCATATCGACAGGCACGCCAAAGAACTTGCCGCTTACAATCCAGAGGCAATGTTAGAGCTCAAACGTGTTATGTGGCAAGGCACGGAAGATTGGGATCAGTTACTTGCCGATCGGGCCGCAATGAGTGGCAAACTGGTATTGAGTGATTTCACCAGAAATGCGATTGATGGCTTTCGCAAGGCTATTGAAGCAAAAAGCGCCAAAAAGGCTTAGACTTTCCTTTCTTTAAGAAACCTCCTCCCTTACTATTCGTATAACTCCTTAGGTAGTGGCGACATGAGCACGTCACAGTAAGGAGAATGGGAACCGTCATTAGATCCACACGAGAGAAGATCTTAGTGCTGCTGTTAGGTATGATGCTGATCATAGGCGCCGTTCTGATCACATGGGCATTCCAAAGCGACAAAGCAAGTGGGAAAGCCAATGCACTGAAGCGCATTAATAGTATTTCAGCAACAATAGCTGCCCATACCGATCCGCGCCGCATTCAGCGTATAATCACCAATTACCCTGTATCTGAATCATTAACCAGCAAAACACGTGATGCGTGGTACTACACAACGCACGTTAACCTGCATAAAAGTGCGGAGGCCAATAACCTGGCCCTCCCAATAACCATACTTGTGCGTGAGCAGCAAGATGTGCACGTCTTGGTGACGTCTTCGCGCAACTTTGAATTTAGGGTCCCCTACGGCAGGCAGGCCAATGTAATAGCCCATTACTTCGACAATGGAGGGGGGGCGAATTTGATTGACACAGACATCCCGCGTTGGATATCCTTAAGTCCTATCGTAAACGATAAACAAGAAACAATCGCCGTTGTGTCTGTAGAACTTCCTCATCAAGCGGTTGCGGACGATGCGTGGTGGAATATGATAAAGAACGCTGCTGCGTTCGTGGTCTTCTTAGTCATTATGGTCTTACTCCTGAAGCGATCCATAGGAGCTTGGCTAAAGAAAGACGAGTCAGTCAGTAAAGAGATAGCTGATCGCAACCAACATATCGAACAAAGTTTGGCCTACGCCAACAAGATCCAAAAAGCGCTTATTCCTGACCCCACCGTTTACAACGAAGCCTTTATCGATCATTTTTTGATCAATATGCCCAAAGAATCGGTGAGCGGCGACTTTCATTGGTACAAGAAACTAGATGAGCATCGTTCCCTAATGGCCATCTCAGACTGCACCGGGCATGGATTACCCGGTGCAATGATGGTGGCCGTTGGTTGTTCTGCCTTGAACGAGGTGGTTGACGAGGATAATTGGAAAGACCCTGCTGACATCTTATTTCAATTGAACAAGAAGATGATCAAGCACCTCTCGCAAAAGCCCAAGAAAAAAGGAGCTGGAGATGGGATGGATATAGCCTTGTGTCTAATTGATACGAGTGATAACAAAGTGATATTTTCTGGGGCGTACAGACCACTGTATTGGGTGCAACAAGGGCAATTGACCATTATCAATGGCGATCGACAGCCGATAGGCGGAAATCACCATGGTGATGAGCGCAAATTCAGCTGCCACCAGATCAGTTTTCAGCCCGGAGATCGCCTGTACTTGTTCAGCGATGGTTACGTAGATCAATTCGGAGGCCCCAACAACCGTAAGTTCCTTACCTCTCGTTTCAACAAGCTCATTGAGCAGAATCAGCACCTATCCCTAGTAACTCAGGCCAAACTCCTGGAAAAAACCTTTACTGACTGGAAAGGCGCTGAAGACCAGGTTGACGACGTCTGTATGCTCGCCGTGGAGCTTAATTGACGCACGTTTCGGTGCATCCTCTTATATTTGGAGACTAAGCAATATCTCCAGTTAGGAGAAGCCCTTATGACGACAAAGAGTGAATTGATCGAAAAGCTAGAGTCTTTACTCGATCAGGAAGGAATCGAAGCCGCTTCTGAGCGTGTTGAAACGCTGAAGTCTAATTACGAAGACGTGCTTGCTGAAGAGGAGAAAGTCCGCCAAGCAGAGGCTGAGGCGGCCATGGCCGAAACAGATGCAGCAGCAGGCTCCACACCAGATTCAGCGGAAGAAACGGAGGAGGTCTTGCCGATCGAGTCCGCGCAGGATCTGAGCGAAGAAGACAAGCGTTTCAAGCACTTGGTCGACACATACAATGCCAAGGTGAATGATTTGCGCAAAGCGCGCATTGCTGAAGAGAACGAGAACTTGGCCAAGAAGCTCGAGATCATTGACCGCCTAAAAAAGCTGATCACTCAAGAGGAAAACATCGGTAGTGCGTTCAACACCTTCAATGACATTCAGGCGGAATGGAAAAACATCGGCAACATTCCGCAGCACAAATACAGAGAGGTGCAAAAAGCCTATTCAGATAATCTGGATACCTTCTTCTACACGATCCGTATTTACAAAGAGCTTCGTGAGCACGACCTCAAGAAGAATGCAGGCTTAAAAGAAGCTTTAGCAGCCGATATGGAATCCTTGGTCAACTCTACTTCTGTAAAGGAGATGGAACTCAAGATCAAGGAATACCAAGAGCAATGGAAGGAAATTGGCCCGGTTGTAAAAGAAGAATGGGAGCGCATTGGCGACCGTTTCTGGAATGCAACCCGCGCGGTTTACGAGAAGATCGGCGACCACTATAAAGCGAAGCGCGCTGTTCATGAAGCAAACTTGCAAGCCAAGCAAGAGCTTGTTGATCAGGTCAAAAAGATCAGCGAAGAGGCTGCGGCCGACAACGCGAAGGAATGGAAGCAGTTAACTGATCAGGTTTTGAAGCTTCAGGCGGATTGGAAGAAGATCGGCTTCGCAACGAAAAAAGAGAACGAACGCATTTGGCACGAATTCAGAGACAATTGCAACGGCTTTTTCGATAAGAAGCAGGCATTTTTTGGAGAGATCAAAGAAGTTTACGAGGCAGCAAAAGTCAAGAAGCAAGCCCTTATCGCCCAAGCCGAGGAGTTAAAGACGAGCACGGATTGGCGAGAGACAGCTGAAGCTTACAAGAAGTTACAGGCTGAATGGAAAGCTGTTGGTTCTGCGGGAAACCGAAACGAAAATAAACTTTGGACCAAATTTAGGAGTGCTTGCGACACCTTCTTTGAAGCAAGGAAAGCCAGTTTTGCAGAACAAGACAAAGCGCAACAAGAGAACTTAGAAGCGAAAAACGCCATTCTTGATGAAATGCAAAGCTTCAGTTTGTCGGGCAATAAGGGCAAGGATCTGGGCAAACTAAAAGAGTTCAGCACCAAATGGAATGAAGCCGGTCGTATACCACCAGGCCCTGCAAAAAAGATGATTCCGAAGTACCGTGAACTGATGGATAAGTTCTACGGTCAGCTAGACATAAGTCAAGCAGAAAAATCAGAAGCACGATTACAGGGCAAACTTGATTCCATTAAGAAATCAAATGATCCCAAAAAGGAGTTTGAACACGAGAAGAGACAGATTCGCCGGAAGATCGATTTCTTGAAAAATGATGTTCGGCAATATGAGCAGAACTTGGCCATGTTCAACTTTAAGAGTGCGAGCGGAGAAGCCATGAAAAAAGACATCGAAAAGAAGATGGCAAGAGCTCAACGGGATATTGACAGCCTCCTGCAACAACAAAAACAACTGAGCAAGTTGCTCAAAAGCGCCGATCAATAATGAAACCCTTGATCCTCCCCCTATACATCCTCGTACTGCTAGTTGCCTGTAAAGATGGAGAGCACGAACCCTCCACTGAGCCGCCTGTGCAAACAGAGGAATCAATTACGCGCGTTGCTCCTGGCTTTGACCAAGTAAAAGGGCTGATCGGTTCGTGGAAAGATGCGCTTAGCAATGACACTTCCATATTCTACGAGCAATGGGAACAAACTGGAGAATCTACGTTGAGTGGCATTGGATACGTTATGTCCGGTACTGACACAATCCGTATCGAGCACCTGAAAGTCAAATTCATTAACGAGGAATTCCTGTACAATGTGCGTATGGATTCACAGTCTAATGTGGAGGGAGTTAATTTCTTACTCATGCCCTCTGGGCCGGACTCGCTCATTTTCCATAATAACATGCATGACTTCCCTCAGAACATCGTGTATGTGAAGGAAAATGATTCTTGGAAGGTCAAGGTTAGCGATCAGAAAGGGAAAGAGATAAACTTTCACCTTGTTCCGCATGCTGCCGAAGGCAGTTCATGAAACGGTTGTTCAAACGATTCTATAGACTGACGACGATCGCATTGGCGTTCATGTTGGTTGGCATTTTCTTTTACCTAGGTATTTACACTGAACGGACCGGATTCGTTAAGGATGTGCTAGACCCTAAACTGAAGCAGATCACGTTACCTGTGTTGAATGCTTTCCGGACGCAAAAAGAGGTATCGGAGGTCTTAAGTCTATCAATTGCTCCTGCTGACAT
>CAZPEQ010000147.1:0-6529 GCA_964585605.1 uncultured Weeksellaceae bacterium
GAGGTCTGGGGTTATGCTAGTAACGGTAGAGAATATGCGATCATCGGCTCTACGTTAGGAACGCATTTCTTCGATGTAACAAACCCAAGTAGTGCCACTCAGGTGGCATTTATAGAAGGGGCCGTTAGTGGAACGCAGATCATTCATCGCGATATGAAAACCTACAACGACCATCTCTATATCGTTGCAGATGAAGGCCTAAGCAGCTTGCAAGTGGTGGATTTACAGTACTTGCCGGACTCTATCGTAACCGTTTACGATGAAAATTCACTGCTGTTTCGAGCGCACAACGTATTTGTGGACACCGTGCATGGACGTATGTATACATGCGGAGGAAACAACCACATGTCAGTGTACGACATTACCACTCCGGACAACCCAACGTTATTGCGGAACTGCCAGACAGATATTCCTTGGTGGATAAGTAGTATTGGCTACGTACATGATGCCTATATCGATGACCATATCGGATACTTGAACGCGGAGAATGCATTGTACATCGTTGACTTCTCAGACCTAAATAATGTAACGATCCTAGGATCCTTGAGTGCGTATCAGGATAAGGGTTACAACCATTCGGGCTGGTTGAATGGTGCCGGCACCCACTATGCCATGTGTGACGAGACCCATGGCATGCGCGTAAAACTCGTTGACGTGACCGATCAAACGGACCTGCAGGTGACCAGCTTGTTCGGTACAGGTATTGATGGAAATTCCATTGTGCACAATGCGATCTTTACGGGCAACTTACTCCATACGAGCTACTACCATGATGGCTATTGGCTCTGGGATCATACCGATCCGATAAACCCAGTATTACTGGGGTACTACGATACCTCGCAGGAACAGCACTTAACCAATTTCAAAGGAGCGTGGGGGGTCTATCCTAATCTTCCTTCTGGAATCGTGCTTGTAAGCGATATGCAAGAGGGCTTATTCATTTTAGATGTAAGCCAGGCCGTTTCTGTTACTGAAACTCAACAATTGGTCGATCCAACGATTCACATCTGGCCTAACCCTACTCAGGGTTCATTTCAAATTAGAATTCCGGGAGCCGAACAGGATGAAATAGAGCTATCGGTATTTAATGCAATTGGCGAAATCGTGCACAACACGCAAACGCGGAACAAGCTTGTAGGAGGAATGGCTATTGATCTAGAAGGGCTTCCTTCTGGGCTATATGCCGTTCAAGTAAGCAATGGCACTAACATTTGGAGCAGTAGTATTGTGAAGGAGTAATGGGTGAAAAGGCTTGGTCAGAAGATTTTGAATTGGTCGTTGGCTTAGAGGTTCATGCTCAACTTATGACCAAGTCAAAGGCATATTCCGGAGACCCGAATGAGTATGGCGATGATCCGAATACTAACATTTCCCCAGTGACCTTGGGCATGCCAGGTACGCTTCCGGTGATGAATAAGGGCACCATTGATCATGCGATCAAATTGGGTTTGGCCGTAGGTTCTGACATCCGGAGACAAATGTTCTTTGCACGAAAGAACTACTTCTATCCAGATCTTCCCAAAGGTTATCAGATCACGCAGGACAAAACCCCTATTTGCACAGGTGGTCACATAACCATACATGTAGCCGATGGTGATTCGAAGAAGATTGGCATTACTCGCATCCACATGGAAGAAGATGCCGGTAAGAGTATTCATGATATAGACCCGTTCAATTCACTTATCGATTTGAACCGTGCAGGAGTACCCTTGGTGGAGATTGTGAGCGAACCGGACTTCCGCAGTGCCGATGAAGCATATGCTTACTTAGCCGAAGTACGCAAGTTGCTGCGTTACTTGGATATCTGCGATGGCAATATGGAAGAAGGCAGCATGCGTTGTGATGCGAACGTATCCATTCGGCCTAAAGGGGCCACTGAATTTGGCACCAGAACGGAGACCAAGAACATGAACTCCTTGCGCAACGTTAGAACGGCGATCCTGTTCGAGGCGCAGCGCCAAGCAGAATTGTTGCGTGCAGGTGGAACGGTGTTCCAACAGACACGCACATTCGATGCTGCCAAAGGAATTACCGTTGGCCTTCGTTCTAAGGAGGCGGCGCATGACTACCGCTATTTCCCTGAGCCAGACTTACCTCCGGTGCTGCTCAGTGAAGAAAAAATTGCGGGCATCAAATCCCTTATGCCTGCCTTACCGTGGGAGTTAAAGAGCAAGTACATGCAAATGGGCTTGAGTGAGTATGATGCGGGAGTGATTACCGATGATAAGGAGACGGCGTTGTACTACGATGAGGTGCTAACCCACACAAAAGACTTCAAAGGCGCGGCGAACTGGGTTACGGGCGATCTGAGAAGTTGGTTGAACGAACGCGGTTTAGCTATGGAAGACGTTCCTATTCCGGCAGAACAACTTGCAAGTTTGGTGGAATTAATTGGATCAGGCGGAATGAGCTATAGCGCGGCGGCTCAAAAATTATTCCCCCTAATGGTTACCCATTCAGGAACGAACGCGACGGACTTAGCGAAGGAACACGACCTATTGCAATCTTCAGATACGGAAGCGATCAGAAGCATCGTTGAAGAAACCATAGCTAAATTCCCAGATAAAGTCGCGGCATACCGTTCAGGCAATAAAGGCTTGTTAGGTATGTTCATGGGTGAGGTAATGCGCACATCAAAAGGTAAATTAGACCCGAAAAAGGCAAACGAAATCGTACGAGAGATACTGGACAAATGAAAAAGCTGAACAACATGCTGGTTTTAGCAGCAATTGCCATTCTGGCAATTAGCTGTGGTTCAAACGATGGCCATAGTGTGGCCTTGAACATTGAGAATGCAGAAGGACAACTGGTGACTTTCAATAAGCGCGATGCTGCGGGAATGATCATTTTGGACTCTGCACGTGTAGGACGTAGTGGAGAAGTGGTGTTCGACATACCAGCTCTGCCTTTAGATTTCTACCAGATCGTACTTGCCGGAACGAATAAGCAGTGTGCTATTGCGATTGACAGTACCGAAAGGCTGAGCATGCGTATTGATGCGGAGGAGTTTGATGTTGCCACCAACATTGAGGGATCGCAGCATACCGCAAAGTTCCACGAGTGGTACTCAAGTATGAAGGCTAATGAAAAGGAGTTAGAAGAGCTAAAGAAAGGACTTACGGAAACGCCAGAAGATAAAACGCTACTCACGCGGTACAACGACCTGAACAAGAGTTACTATGACGACACAAAAGCGTTCATCACTGACAATGCAGGTAGTCCTGTTGTGATCGCTGCGTTGAACAAAATAAATTTCCAGACCGAGAAAGAACTCTACAAATCAGCAATTGCGGGTTTGGCTGGTAAAATGGATCAGTCGGTGTTCTTTCAAAGTTTAAATACACAAGTGCAACGGGTAGCTCAGCAGGAAGCAGCACAAGAACAACAACGTTTGAGGCAAGAGCAGCTCGCGAAGCTTATCCCGGTTGGCCAAGAAGCCCCAGATTTCACCCAAAAAACACCGGAGGGAAAGGATATGAGCCTTTCTGACTTACGCGGAAAAGTAGTGCTCGTAGACTTCTGGGCAAGTTGGTGTAAGCCCTGCCGTGCCGAAAACCCGAATGTGGTACGCATGTATAACAAATACAAAAGCAAAGGTTTTGACATCTTAAGTGTTTCGCTAGATAAGACCCAAGACAAGTGGGTCAACGCTATAGCACAAGACAACATGACTTGGCACCATGTTAGTGATTTAAAAGCTTGGCAAAACTCTGCTGCGCGACAGTATGGTGTGCAAAGCATTCCCTTCACCGTTCTCGTGGATAAAGATGGCACCATCATCCAAAAAAATCTAAGAGGTAGAGCCCTTGAGAATAAGCTTGATGAGCTATTCGGTGCATGACACCGCGGTATAGGCTGTTCTTATGCCTAGCTCTTTCAGGGCTCGGACTTTTTGGACAAGATCCATTCCAGCAGTCCGTTTCTTACCGCATCGAAGTGGCATTGAACGATGTTGACCATTATCTAGATGGCTTCATTCGTATGGATTACGGGAATAATTCACCTGTAGCACTCGACACAGTATGGGTTCATTTGTGGCCCAACGGATATAAGGATCGTTTCTCGGGCCTCTGCAATCAGAAAGTGGGTCACAATGATTTTGACCTCTATTTCGCATCTCCCGAAGACAAGGGAATGATCGACTCGTTGGATTTCAAGATCGACGGGGAAAAAGCGCGATGGGGTTATCACGAACAGTATGAAGACATTGCTTGGATACTACCGAATGAGAACCTATCCCCTGGTGCTTCAATCTCGATCACAACACCGTTCCGGGTTAAGATCCCTTCTGGGAAACTAAGTCGCTTAGGGCACATTGGACAATCTTACCAAATCACACAATGGTATCCTAAGTTCGCTGTGTTCGATGATCAAGGCTGGCATACCATGCCTTACCTCAACCAGGGTGAATTCTTCAGTGAATTCGGCAATTTCAATGTATTCATTACGCTACCCAAAAACTACGTAGTAGGTGCAACGGGGGAATTGCAGAACGCTAATGAACTTGCTTGGCTGAATAAGCTTGCTGCGCAGCCGATCGATCCCAATGCGGATAACAATTTTCCTTCGAGTAGCAAGGAAATGAAAACCCTCCACTTCCATCAGGATAGGGTACATGATTTTGCCTGGTTTGCTGATATGCGTTACATCGTTCGCAAAGGCTCGGTAACCTTGCCCAAGAGCAATAAAGAAGTAACCACCTGGACCATGTTCACGCCTCGAAACGCCAAGGTCTGGGAAAAGGGTATCGAATTTCTGAATGAGGCTACGCTTGGCTATAGTCATTGGGTGGGTGATTACCCGTATTCACAGATCACCGGTGTTGACGGTACCATTAGTGCAGGCGGTGGAATGGAATACCCCATGATCACGGTGATCGGACAAACCAGCAACGCCTACGAGTTAGATATTGTCCTTTCCCATGAAGCGGGACACAATTGGTTCTACGGCATTTTGGCCAGTAACGAACGGGATCACCCATGGCTGGATGAAGGCTTGAACAGCTTCGTGGAAATGCAACACATAGGCGATCGATATGAGAAATTGGGCTTAGTAGATGGTATAGCAGAATTGGCGTTAGGAACGGGTAGCCACGAAGAAACACAAGGCTATCGCTACCAGAGCGAAATAACCTACTTGTTTCAAGCCCGACGTGGGAAAGATCAGCCGCTCAACCTGCATTCAGAGGCATTCACATCCTTCAACTACGGCGCTATGGTGTACGCCAAAACAGCTTTGGTATTTGATATGCTGCTGGCCTACTTGGGTGAAGAACGATTCGTGCAGTGCATGAATACGTATTACGACACTTGGGCCTTCAACCACCCTGGCCCGAAAGACGTACGGCGCGTTTTTGAACAAGTAAGTAGAGAAGATCTAGCTTGGTGTTTTGATGGCCTCGTTGGCACGGACAAGAAATACGACCCCAAGGCGCTGTCTATCAACGGTCAAACATTTTCTTATGCGGTCAAAGGAGGAATTTTAGCACCGTTTCCTGTAAGCGCATGGAAAGGCGATGAACTACTAGGAACTGAATGGGTACAACCTTCAGGTGCCCAAGGAACAGTTACGCTTCCTTGGGAAGGTATTGAGCTGATCCGGATCGATGCGGAGCAAACAACACTCGACATAGACCGAACGAACAATCAAGTACGCAGCACGGGCGTGTTTAAACGCGCGTTGCCTGTTAAATTCAAATTCCTTGGTGGGGCGGAACGGTCTGACAAAGAGTTTCTTTTCTGGAACCTACTAGGTTCATACAATACTGCCGATGGGTTTGCCTTAGGTCCCGCACTATACAACACCGCTATACCGGCAAAAAGGACGGAATTCGTAGCTGCGCCCATGTACGCATTCCAAAGTGAGAACTTGGTAGGAGGCTTTCGATTAGCTCACCATTTCGATCGTTCAACAAATTGGATGCGTGGCCTGAGTTTTGGTCTAACTGGAAGACGGTCAGGAGTAGTGCATACTGATGATGCCGAATTGGATTATACGAAGTTCGTTCTGTCGGCACGGCAAGAATTCGCCCCGAATCAGGTCAACAAGTCAACTTCTGTATCCTTGTCCTATCGGGGTATTTGGATTGAGGAACAGTTCCAGGTGAACAGCATAGAAAATAATACGGATCTGAGCGTACAGAATACCTTCCATGAGCTCACCCTAACTGCATCCCGCGCTAAAGGCATTAATCCCTTCAGCCTGTCCTTCAATGTGCTCAGTGAACCTCAAACGTTTTTACGCGCGGACATAGAGGCCAAGTGGCATATCATACTGAACAAGAAAGAGGATCGCTTAAGCTTCCGTCTCTTCGCTGGTCAATTCTTTTTCACCGATCTGGTAGACCCTCGTGCAGCCTACAATTCTTCTGGGCAGGTCGGTTCTGACGACCTCTTATACGATGGCCTGTTCGTTGGCAGATCAGAACGTCAAGGCGTTTGGAATCAGCAGTTCTTGAATACACAAGGAGGACTTAAAACACCAACGGCTCGCGGAGGATCTGATGACTATATCTTGGGATTCAATGTAG
>CAZPEQ010000148.1:0-6500 GCA_964585605.1 uncultured Weeksellaceae bacterium
CGCACTAAAACGTCTTGGATCGTATTGTTCAGCATATGGCCCATATGCAGCACACCCGTCACATTCGGTGGAGGTATGACAATGGTAAAGGGCTCACGCTCATCGGGCTCGGAATTGAAATAACCCTGCTCCATCCAATGGGCATACCATTTATCTTCTGTCGTGCTGGGGTCGTATCGCTTCGCGATGTCCATGGCCTAGGCGTTTTTCGAAGCGGCGAAGTTAAGTCCTTCGCGTCGCCTTTACTACATTTGAAACCCCAGGAACAGGGCTGGCACACGAATTGAGTCGTATTCAATTGCAAATGAAATGTGAAAGCTGTTAAGGGTCTGTTAAGCAGGGGACCAAGAGCTGTGACCAACGTAAATTCGTACTGTCCAAAGAACGTAAAGACACAAACCACACCATGAAAAAAGCAATTTTGACATTCTTCCTCGGTTCTGCCTTCCTAGTGGGAATGGCGCAGACCACTGCTGCTCCCGAACAAGTTGTTGGTGGAGGTGCACAAATTTCTATTGATAAGGAGATCCACGATTATGGTACCATTGCTCAAGGAGCTAACGGAACATGCGAATTCACTGTCTCTAATTCAGGTGACCAACCGTTGATCATTAGCAACTGTAAAGGTTCTTGTGGCTGTACGGTCCCGAAGTGTGATACCAAGCCAGTTGCACCAGGTGCGTCAACCGTGATCACTGTGCGCTACGATACCAAGCGTATTGGTCCAATCAACAAGAATGTTACGATCACCAGTAATGCGTCGAACTCACCAACTAAAGTGGTTCGCATTAAGGGTACCGTGGAAAAGGCAGCGGCTACTCCTACTTCTCCTGAAAAGGAAAAGTCGCCAATGGCACCTGTCAACAACTGATCAGGCACCTAAATAGCATTTTAGATCCCGCATCTGCCGATGCGGGATTTTTTTTGTGGGTGTTCAAGGTAAAATCACCGATATTCGCAATGCAACAAACGTTCAACTATGCCATCGATCTCCAAGAAGGGAACGCAAATGCCTGCCTCCCCGATTCGTCGCCTTGTGCCTTTCGCCGAAGAAGCTAAAAAAAGAGGCACGCAGGTGCTTCATCTGAACATTGGCCAGCCGGACATCGCCACGCCCCAGGTGGCCTTGGATCGCATTAAGGCGCTTGACCGAACGGTAATCGAATACAGCCATAGTGCCGGGTTTCAGAGTTATCGGGAAGGGTTGGCCAAGTATTACCAAAGCCATGCGATCGATATCACCCACGAGAACATTCTTGTAACAACAGGAGGTTCCGAGGCCTTGCTTTTTGGCATCATGGCCACCTTGGACCCGGGTGATGAGATCATCATTCCCGAACCTTTCTATGCGAATTACAATGGCTTCTCCACGACCGCCGGTGTCAAAGTAGTTCCAGTACGTTCCACCATTGATTCGGGCTTCGCCTTGCCGCCGATCGCCGAATTCGAAAAGCTGATCACAGCCCGTACAAAGGCTATTCTCATTTGTAACCCAGGCAACCCTACTGGCTACCTCTATTCGCAAGATGAATTGAATGTGCTGCGAGATATCGTCAAAGCGCACGACCTCTTCCTCTTTGCAGATGAAGTGTATAGAGAATTTTGTTACGACGGCCATACGCATGTTTCCGCCATGACCTTATCGGGCATTGAGGAAAATGTGATCTTGATCGATTCCGTTAGCAAGCGGTACAGTATGTGCGGCGCGCGTGTTGGCGCATTGGTTTCTCGCAACACAGAACTACTCAGCGCAGTGCTGAAGTTCGCGCAAGCACGATTAAGCCCACCCACCTTGGCCCAGATAGCCGCGGAAGCTGCATTGGACACACCTCAATCGTACTTTGACGATGTGATTTGCGATTATTTGGAGCGCCGAAATACCGTGGTGAACGGCTTGAATGAAATAGATGGCGTGAATTGCCCGATGCCCAAAGGGGCTTTCTACTGTGTTGCAGAACTGCCTGTGGCAGATGCCGATCATTTTTGCGAATGGATGCTTGCAGAATTTGATCACAACGGCTATACGGTTATGATGGCGCCCGCAAGCGGGTTTTATGTAGAACCTGGCCCGGGTAGAAGTCAGGTGCGTGTTGCCTACGTGCTCGAAAAAAAGAAACTAGAAATGGCCCTCACCTGTCTACGTGAAGGCCTTAAAGCGTATTCTGGCGTTAACGAAAAAACAACTGCAGCACATGGATAGTGTAGTAAGGATAGGTGAGCCTTTGTTCGCGAGTGATGCAATCACATTCGGCATACTCATGGCCGTATTGGGCATGATCTTTTATGCCACCACGATGCCACAATTCAAGAAATTCTTCTCCTTGATACCAGCTTTGTTACTCTGCTATTTTCTCCCTTCCTTACTTACAACCCTCGGGTTCATTTCTCCCGGCTGGTTCGATCTAGAGGGGGCAACGGCAATGCTTTCTGCAGCTGGCATATCCGTTACTGACGGCATGACACTGGCCGCTTTGAAAGAAGCGATCTTAGACGCTAACATTGCTAGTGAGGATCTAAAGCCTTTCATTCATAAATCGCAGCTTTACTACGTTGCTTCTCGCTTTTTACTCCCTGCTTGTCTCGTATTGCTCACGTTGAGCATTGATCTTAAAGAGGTGCTCAAATTGGGCCCGAAAGCGATCGGGATGTTTCTAACAGGAACATTTGGAGTGATCATCGGTGGACCTATTGCGATCTTGATCGTTTCGTCCTTTGCACCCGAGGTAGTTGGTGGCGCGGGGCCAGAAGCAGTATGGAGGGGCATGGCCACTGTTGCCGGATCCTGGATAGGAGGAGGAGCCAATCAAGCAGCAATGGAAGTCCTTTTTGAGCCAAGTGGAAAATTATTCTCGCAAATGATCGCTGTAGATATCATTGTTGCCGAGGTGTGGATGTTCTTCCTTCTGTTAGGCGTTGGCAAATCAGCCCGACTCGATAAGTGGTTCAAAGCTGATGCCTCTGCTGTTGAACGATTAAAAAACTCGATGGAAGATTTTAGTAAGAGCATTACCCGCGTGCCGAGTTTTGTTGATATCATGGTGATCCTCGGCATCAGTTTAGGGGCGATGGGCTTTTCGCACTGGTTCGGTGGAGTTCTTGCCGACCTGTTCAAAACCATTGACGGTGCTGAAAAATTCAGTCTGACCAGCTCATTCTTCTGGCTGATCGTGCTAGCCACCACCATTGGCATTATTCTAAGTTTCACCAAGGCAAGGAACTATGAAGGAGCGGGTGCAAGTAAGATCGGAACGGCGTTCATTTACATTTTGGTAGCTACGATCGGTATGAAAATGGATGTTTTGGCCATATTTGAAAACCCGGGCATTTTTCTGGTCGGAGCCATATGGATGGCCATTCACGTCATCTTGCTTGTTGTCGCTGGCAAACTCATGAAAGCCCCTTATTTCTTCCTAGCTGTTGGATCAAAGGCCAATATTGGAGGAGCCGCAAGCGCTCCTGTCGTAGCAGGAGCCTTTCACCCAGCGCTTGCGCCTGTGGGTGTATTGTTGGCCGTAGTAGGCTATGCACTAGGCACTTATGGCGCATGGATATGTGCTAAATTGATGGAAATAGCCAGTGTGAGCTGATTCTCACGCAGATACCATTTTCTCAGCTAATTGAGCCAAAAATCGAAGCTCAGTCCCGTCCTCTCCAGAAATGGGCTCAAAACGATATTGATTTCATCCGGATCTATGGATCGGGAATCCAATAATTTCCTCCTCTCACGCCATAGATTCCCCTAGAATACTAGGTTATAACGAAAATATCACGAAAAAAATCTTCTCGAAAAACCCTTTATTACCAACGACTTTATGACTACTTAAAAAATTCTTTACCCCAAGGAAACAACCTTTTTGATATTCACTCGTCATTTATATGGCTGAAACCTGATGAAAGAGCTTCGCAAGGACCTGTTAATACCTTATACTATAATACTTGCAAATGCGGTGCGATGCACGCTATTTTTGTTAAGTGGAGCTGTGCTTCTAGAAGCTGCCGAATTGAACTCTGACAACCCATAAGTCAACTATAGATGAAAAACCTATTACGCTATTCTTACTTAAGCCTGATATCCTGCTTGTTCGTCACAGCAGGTTTCGCGCAAGGTGTGAGCTTTAGTCCCAATGGAGCGGTACCTAACGCGAATGCGATGATCGACATGAACGTTGCAGCCTTAGGTACTAAAACGGGATTACTTATTCCTAGGATGACTGCTGCACAGCGTTTAGCCATTGCTGGTCCGGCAGATGGGCTTTGGGTCTTTCAAACGGATAATGCAACAAGCGGTGGCAGCGGGCTCTGGTATTACGATACCAATGCCGGTGGTAGCTGGAACCGATTGGCAACAGGCAACGGATGGCAGATAGTGGGTAACGCATCAGTTCCTGCTTATTTTGCTGGTACTTCAGATGCGGCTGACTTTGTATTGGGCACGTCAGGCATTCCCCGAATAACTTTTACGCCTGCAGGCCGAATGGGTATTGGCACGGCAACACCTGTTGAAGCGCTAGAAGTTGATGGAGCAATTCATTTTGACCCGTCAGGAGCAGCTAACTTGACGAATAACGCGGGAGGAATTCGGTACAACGCTACTGAAGACAGACATGAAGGAAATATTGACGGTACCGCAGCTGGTTGGACCACCATGGAGAATGCGTTTGACGAGGTCCTCAATCAGAATTATTCCGGAACCTCGCTCACCTGTGGGCCCGGTAACGAGGTAACTGTTGGCACGGCAAACTCGCAAAGTTCAGGTAACGTAGATACGCCTTTCCCAACGGCGGTAGGCCGTAATTCAAAAGCGCAGTATATATTCACACAGGCTGAATTACTCGCTGATGGTTTATGCGCTGGTCAGATCACACAACTCGCTTTCCGGGTTATCATTGATGATACGCAGGCCACGTCGTACGCCATCCGTATTCGCCTTTCCAACACTACTCAAAATTCATTCGGCACTTGGGTGCCATTGACAGGAGGATTCAATGGCACACTTCCGCCTACAGTAGCCACTTCCGGTTTTTTCTCGATTCCCGTTACTGCATTTACGTGGAATGGTGTAGATAATCTTGTTGTAGAGGTTAGTTACCAGCGACAAGCCACTCCTGGACTAAGCCCACCAGTGCTAATCACTAGCAATACAGGTGGCGTTCCT
The DNA here is from genome assembly GCA_964585605.1 of uncultured Weeksellaceae bacterium. Taxonomy (GTDB): domain Bacteria; phylum Bacteroidota; class Bacteroidia; order Flavobacteriales_F; family PHOS-HE28; genus CAZPEQ01. Next base: position 5,156 of record CAZPEQ010000148.1, read on the forward strand.
CGTTCACGCATAGGTTACATCCCAACGAATACTGCAGGTTGGTTGTTGGATGACGCTCCACTATTTCCTACTAACCTAGGAACTATTGCTGGTAGTTTCTTAGGAAGTAATGTAACGCGCCCTGTTATTCGTTTTCGTGGTGTGGCACAAGGTCCAGTTCCTACCCTGGCACAAGACGATTATGCGGTCTATGAAGGAGGCCTTTCGGTAGGCGGTGCGGCATGGGCTGCGGGAGCCGGTTTGTTCAAAGGCCCAGGTGTTATTCAAGCGGAGAATTCAGTTTGGGATGGCTCAGTCCAACTCTCCGACCACGTGTTCGATCAATATTTTGACGGACGGGTGCAGCCTGAGGACGTAGAGAAATTGACCGACTACGAGTGGAAAGACCTGGACGAATTGAAAACCTTTATGGATAACAACAGGCATTTGCCGAATATGCCTTCTCGTTCTGAGTGGGAGGCTAATGGAAAACTTTCACTCGGTGAGATCCAAAACGGGCTATGGGAAACGATTGAGCAACAAGCACTGTACATCGCTGAGTTAGAAGCAGATCTGAAGCTATTGGAAGATTTGGCTTACAAACAAGGTATGACAGACGAGGACTTGGAACGACTCGTAGCGAAGGTTAATAATAACGGGCGTTTGACCAGCGATCAAAAAGAGCACATTACACAAGTGCTCAGAGATAAACACCTTGACGCCCAAGGAAAAGTTCAGAAGTAAATCCAAAGAAAGATTTGAAAAAGATGAAAGGCACCATGACCAAGTTTACTGCTTTCGCGTTCAGCATCTTCTGCGGAAGTGTCTTGCTAGCGCAGACTAACAACGTTGCAATAAATCCAACAGCAGCTCCACCAGATGCCACATCCATATTGGATGTGAACAGTGATGCAGCGGTTACTCCTATGGGAATGCTGATTCCGCGTATGACGCAAGTGCAACGCTTAGCGATAGGAGGAGGCGCCCCAGCCGCCGGTATGACCGTTTTCCAAACAAATACCACGGCTCAAGGCCCAAAGGGTTTCTGGGTGTACGTTAATGCTGCAACAGGCTGGGTACCCTTGGTACCTGGAGATGCAGCGTGGGAATTCACAGGAACGGCAGGCACATCGCCTGTCACTAACTTCTTAGGAACCACTGATGCACAACCCCTTATCATGCGCACCAATAATATAGAGCGCGGTCGTATCACGGCGACAGGAGAGTTGTTAGTGGGTGCCCCTCCTTCAGGAAGTTCTGAAGTACTTCAAGTTGATGGAGCTATCCGCTTACTTGGAGCAGCGGCCACAACAGACGCGGGCGTTATTCAGTACAACGCCACAACGAACCGGCATGAGGGCAACGT
>CAZPEQ010000149.1:0-6433 GCA_964585605.1 uncultured Weeksellaceae bacterium
TCATTGCCGATACGCCGGGGCACATCCAGTATACCCGCAACATGGTAACTGGTGCCAGCACGGCCAACCTAGCGATCATCTTGGTAGACGCACGTCACGGTGTGGTCGAGCAGACCAAGCGTCACTCGTTCATTGCATCCTTGTTGGGCATACCGCATATCGTTTTTTGTATCAACAAGATGGACCTGGTTGATTACGAGGAAAAGCGTTTTGAAGAGATCAAGAACGACATTGAGGACTTTGCTTCAAAACTTGATGTGCAGGATATTCGATACATACCGATCAGCGCATTGAAAGGTGATTGCGTAGTAGAGCGCGGTGAAAACCAAAATTGGTACAACGGCCCAACCTTGATGTACCTGTTGGAGAACATCCACATTGCCGGTGACCTCAATCACATTGACAAGCGTATGCCCGTGCAGTACGTTACACGTCCGCAAAGCGATGAGCACCATGATTACCGTGGTTATGCCGGACGGATCTCCAGCGGAGTATTCCGCAAGGGAGAAGAGATCAAAGTGCTGCCTTCTGGCTTCACCACGAAGATCGCCAAGATCGATACACTGGGCGGCGAGATAGAGGAGGCCTTCGCACCGCAAAGCGTTACGGTCCTTCTAGAGGACGACATTGATGTGAGCCGTGGCGATATGATCGTTGGCGCGAACAATCCACCACAATCCACGCAGGATGTGGACGTGATGCTCTGCTGGATGAACGAGCGTCCGCTGGTTCCCAATGGCAAGTATGCACTACAGCACACTTCGCGTGACGCACGTTGCATGGTGAAGAATATTCAGTACAAGATGGATATCAACACACTGCGCAAAGCGGACGGTGATAATACCATTGGTATGAATGACATTGGAAGGGTAACGCTGCGGACGACCACTCCGCTGTTCATTGACGATTATTCTAAGAACCGTTATACGGGATCGTTAATCTTGATCGACGAGAGCACTAACGAGACGGTTGCTGCGGGTATGGTGGTGTGATACAAACCAACTAGCAGTCTTTCTTTCGATAAAACCAGCATGATAGTTGAAGTCATGCAACAATGCCCGAAACCACATGTCGAGGTTCGGGCATTGTCTTCCTTGCAGGTTCATGGAACCTCATTCGTGGACTGTGTGTTCCTTGACATTCCTTGAGCTAACTAAAACCACAGTCCTCTAATGCCACCGTATCAATCGCATATATAACCAACCTTGCGCAACATGATACCAGTGTGCGTACTATCTATTAGACACTGGTTTGCGCGAAGAGGCTGCGTCCCTACAGATTAAATGCAATCATCTTCTTTGAAGAGAATGAAGATCGCTTGAATAAAGCTCATATCATCGAGGAAAACGATTGTCATGATCGTTCCAAGATCAGGAGCGACAAGGGTAAGGTCATTTATGCCCGTAATCACGGTAGGTCCAACCAGTGTATCGAATACAGTCCATTCCAACAACGAGCCTCCTGGAACCATATTGGTCAACTCAAAATTCAACGTGTCGCAATCACAGATCGGCCATTCCACGAATCCTGTAGAATTGAAGATACTGTCAACATTGATCGTGAAGGATCGGTCAGCACATGCAACACTTCCTGAGTTCAATGGAGCAACCACAACGTCATCTTTACGGCAAGAATGTAACACAAGAGCAAGCAGGAACGCCGACATCAGAAACTTAGAAGATGCTTTACGTTTACTCATTTTAATTGCATGATTAATCCAGTGCCAAGACTGAACGAATGCACACTCGGGTTGAGAGGAAGGTTGTATCCATCGTTTCCTGATATCAATACTAAATCATCCAAGCCATAACGGTAACTAGGTTCAAGCAAAAGCGATACCCGAGGAGAAAGTTTGATATCCAAACCCAGTGTAGATACCAGCCCCAGTCCAACACTTGAGTTATTGGTATTAATGGAATAGAAGGTTCCAGAAACTTGGTCGAATTCGTTGATTACCGATTTATCACTTGCCGTATTCTTCCTAAAGTGCGACCCGGCACCTAAGCTGATCCCGAAACCTCTGAATGGCAACCGGTATGACAACATTATAGGCAATTCAAGAAATTCAGCTTCGATCGTAAAGTTGCTGTGTACAGGATCTTCCGCTACTCCCAAGATTCCTGCGATCGTTCCTTTGTCCACATAATAAAATCCCGCATCCACATTAAATCGTGTGTTCAGATTCCAGCGCAGTCGCGCTCCCAAAGAATAAGCAAGGCCTCTGTCTTCTTCTAGAATCCTGGATGAAGCCAGGTATCTAATATCTGTATTAAGGTTGACGATAGAATGGTCCACGGAGGCATATGGAATGATAGAGAATCGCGACTTTTTATAGGGAACATCTCCATCATTCACCGCGACACTTGGTTTTCTCTGAGGACTGGGTTGCAGCCATGGGCCGTTCTCTCTTCTTGGCTCGATTGCGCTCGGGATCGATGGGATATAGAAATCCATTGAATGGGGTTTGGATACGACGGTATTACTACCATTTCTTGAGCCCCGGTTAACCCTAATAGATCGCGTTTGAGCAGAAGCACTATTTCCTGACCAGGTGGAATTTTCACTGGTATGATCGCTTTGCGTTCTTGATCTGGATGTCCTGTTTTCCAAATTCTCCAACCTTGCTCTTGCGGCATCCTTCCCTTGACTTTTTCCATCAGCCTGGAGGTCGAAAGATGTACTTATTCGCTCAGACTCCCGTGCGGACAAACCTGCGGTTTCCCCATTAACTTGGATATTTTTGCCGATCAGTGAAGAGTTCCTAGTAGTACCTTGTTGATGTTCCTCCTGATTTTTATCTGATGCTGATTCGACCGATTCTATCAATGCACTAAAATTCACATGGGCCTCATTATTATCTTCTTGCTGCGAATAAGTTGATAACTTCTCATTTGTATAACTAGAATTCGTTCCAATGAAGGCGTTCTCCTCTTCGATCGCCTCTGCTCGATTGCCTGCTTGAACCTCTAGCTTGCTATTCGATTCAACCTCCTCATTGGCAGCGAGCTCCTTCTCGTCCGCAGACGTACTCATATACAGCGCTGACGATGTAATAGCAATGATTAACAGCAAAGCCGTGAATTTTCCGGTGCCGAATCTCAAAAACCCTGCAGACCCATTACTTCCGAACGCTTTAACACTCTTAGACAACTCGATCCATCCTGCACTCGAGGGTTCCTCAACCGGGATATTCTCCGCAGCCTCGCGAAATATCTTATCTAGTGGATTCTCACCCATTTTTAACTCTCATTTTTGATTCAAGGAGCTCTCGCTCAACTAGTCTTTTTCTCAGCAACACTCTAGCCCTGGTAAGGTTGGACTTAGATGTGCTTTCCGTAATATTCAATTGCGTCGCTATTTCCTTATGCGAAAAACCTTCGATCGCGTATAGCGTGAAAACCATTCTGTAAGCAGTAGACAAGGATTTAACTAAGCCCAGAAGCTCACTATGCGCCAAGGAAGAGTTCACCTCAGGCTCTTTCACCTCTTGATGAAATTGCACATTGGCCTCCTTGTCCATGTATATAATATTTCCCTTGCGATTCACACGGCGATAGTAATTGATGCCTTCATTCACCATGATCCGTTTCATCCAACCTTCAAAAGATCCTTTTCCTTTATAAGACTGGATGTTCTGCACCACTTTGATGAAGCCACATTGAAAAATATCCTTGGCTTCGTCAGCATCCCGAGCGTATCTCATGCAAACAAGCATAAGCGGCTTGTACAAGTCGTAATACAACTTCTCGTAGGCCTTCTCATTACCTTTCTTACACTCCGATATGGTCTTTTGATCAATCTTCATATTCGGCAACGAAACATGCCTATTCAAGAATAGACGCTTTTTCTAATCAAAAGGCTGCGAATCAGACTGTCATTACTAGCCTTATGACCAACTTAAGGTAACTATTAAAGCAAAAAGCCCGCTTTGTCAAGCGGACTTTTTTGATGATTTCTTGCGGCAACCTACTTCAAGGTAAACTTAATCGGTAGGTTGTAGCTCACTTTAACTGGCTTCCCACGCTGCCTACCTGCAGTCCACTTCGGCATAGAGTTCACTACGCGTAACGCTTCCTTATCGCAAGCACTGTGTATGCCCCGAACAACTTTAGCGTTCTTCACTTTACCGTCCTTATCTACAACGAAGTTGACGTAAACCGTTCCCGTGATACCTGCATCAACAGCCATTGGCGGGTACTTCGTTGATTTGCCTAAGAACTTGAACAGGGCTTCTTCTCCTCCTGGAAACGTAGGCATGTTCTCCACGATGGTGAAGATCTCATCGACCTCCTCCTCTTCTTCCATGACCACTTCCTCAACTACCGTCTCCTCATCAGGTTCTTCGAAGACTTGCTCTGTCTCCTCGATATCCTCTTCATCCTCAACGATCTCAACGACAGTTGATGGTGCAGGAGGAGGAGGTGGTGGCGGAGGAGGTGTAGCACTCGGCGGTACGACCTCTTCTTCCAGCGTCTCGTAATTAAGATCACCCAGCTCCGAGTTACGGCGATCAAAATCCGTGTACTCAAATGCTACAAGCACAAATGCTAGTGATATGGCTAAACCTTTATATAGGAAACCGCGTTTCCGTTTTTCAAGATCCGCTTCAGGAGATTTTTTCGCTTCCATTGTTGTTGCGATTTTTACTGGCCGAGGCCTTGTGTGTCAAATTTAACCCAGAAAATGCACATTCTGGGCGTAGTTACATCTGTCGTTCAGTCCAAGGAGAACTTTACGGGTAGGGTATACTTAAAATCGGCTGGCAAACCTTGGTAAATACCTGGTTCCCAGGCAGGCATACGTTTCACAACGCGTATCGCTTCCTTGTCCAAACTGGGGCTGATACCCCTAACAACCTGAACATCAGAAACCAGTCCTTCCTTATTAACGACGAAAGACACGTAAACCGTACCCTCATCACCAATACTCCTTGCTATTTCAGGGTAAATCAGTTCATCACCGAGAAAACGCAATAATGCAGCATCGCCACCCGGATATTCAGGCATTCTGCCTTTGGGGCGCGTCACCACTATTTCATCTTCAATTTCTTCCCCCATAAAATCTCCCGCAGTCCAATTCTCATCGAATTCCGCTTCATCGTCTTCAGTAGCTTCTGCCTGTTCAATAGGTGTATGATCCTCTACAATTTTGAACTTTTCCTTGCTGATCTGCACAACCATCGGTTTGTAAACAACGATAGCAGCACTCACGTCCTCCTCTGTGGTAATTGATTCACCTTCCCACATCTCGCCCAAGAGAGACATCTCCTTTTCAGCGGTTCGCCATTCAAATGCCGCTAAGGACAGGGCACAAGCAATGGTTAAGCCCAAGAGCAGGTGGCTCTTTCTTTGCGATTCCAGGTTCGCACTTTTTGCTTTTCTACTTTCCATGGTCCTACCTACTATTTGACAGTAAATACAATGGGTAAGTTGTAATAGACCGGCACCTTTTTCCCGCGCTGCTCACCCGGTTTCCACCGTGGCATGCCCCTGACCACACGCGTTGCTTCTTTTTCTAAGGCTTTGTGTTCATCATTCAACACCTTCACGTTGGTGACATTTCCGCCCTCATCAACGACGAAATTGACCCAAACTTTCCCGCCTATACCACTGTCTAAGCATATTGCTGGGAATTTTGTGTTCTTCGTTAACCATTTGAACATGGCCTCTTCACCACCTTGAAATTCTGGCATTACCTCAACGATGGTGAATGGGGTGACATCTACAGGCTCAGGTGGAAATACGAGTGTATCTGCGGTAATGGGTCCAGGCTCCGGATCAGGTTTGGGATCAGGGTCTGGTTCCGGCAGGGGATCCGGGTCTGGTGTAATATCAACGGTTATGAACTTATCTGGATTCTTGGTCTTTTTCAGCTTGGGCTGCTCCTTCCGGAACGGAGGGGGGAAATCTGTTGGTTCTATTTCAATAGGGGGTAATGGCTCAAGAGCTATTCCATTTTTATTATAGGTAGTCCATTCAAACGCGGTCAACGATAACGCGCAGGCTACGGTTAAGCCCATTAACAAACGACCCTTTCTCTTCTTCTCTAAATCGGCGTGTTTTGATTTCTTGGCTCTCATTCGTGTTCGTTTTAATGCTGTACACATGAGCGCCAAAGAAGTTCGATCAGGTTTTAGGTTGCCAGTATTTGGCTCCTATTCCTTTGGCGATCATTATCCATGTAGCGCCAATACCAAGCATGTTCGCAAGCTGATCGAATGGATCCGCGTACCGGTCAGTTAGCATGGTTCCTTGCATGACCTCTGTAGCGACCCCATATATCGTGCTTATGCCCAAGGCAAGCGCTATGTGTTTTGAACGTGTGCTATTCTTGGGATGTTGTCGCAAAAAACCCATGTAAATAAACAAGGCCAAAACCCCGAAAAGGAATGCATGTACAGGCTTATCTAAGCTAAAAACAGAAGCCCAGCTCC
>CAZPEQ010000150.1:0-6421 GCA_964585605.1 uncultured Weeksellaceae bacterium
TGGATGTCGGCTTGAGCCACAAAAAGCCAGTGATTTTCGGTGTTTTGACGGATAATACCATGGAACAGGCCGTTGCCCGATCAGGAGGAAAACTTGGCAATAAGGGTATTGAGTGTGCTGTTGCCTGCGTTAAGATGATCGCGGCCGGGCGACCTTAATACTTGTGGCACGAAAGCGCAGGTAGCTTACCGTTTGGTCTTCACTTTCTTCCAATCTTTGACCTGCCACGTAATGGTACCAGTAGCTAAGTGATTTCCGTCAACATCTTCTACCCGCACTGTGGAAGCATACTCCGCCACTCCCTTCTCTCCTATTTCCTTTAAGACTTGCTCAATATCCAGATCGCTAGGTTTGGCATGGGCGTACGCCTGTTTCTTAGCCTGGTAATGATATTCCATATGCAGGGTGCGCATGATCAATCGGTAATCTCGGGGGCTCAAGCGCTCCAGCAAGGATAGGCCCGAGCACATTTCACTCCCTGTCGCCAAGGCACAGGCATGCGTTCCTTTTATGTGATTGCGGTTGATCCGCCAATGTGGAATGCCCACTTGAATCCCCCCATCTTCAAGAGGAACTACTTTAAACCCATGTGGCCCGTTGAATGGGATGAACCTAGGCAACAGGAAATTGAGAAGCTTTCGCTTCAAAACACTATGGCGCGCACTGCGCAACAATGCAGGAAGGTCAGGCTTCATCTGCTAGGATCCCGGCGATATCCGGTCGAAAGTACCTTTCACCCTTCATTACCTTCCCGTCTTCTCGGTAAATAGGCTTCCCCTCGGCATCCAGTTTGCTCATATTACTGCGCTGTATCTCTTCAAACACAGCCGCTATCTTGTCTTCCAGCCCGTGCTTCAACAGCGTTCCGCATAGGATGTACAACTGATCTCCTAGTGCATCTGCAACTTCTACCATATCACCACTTAACGCGGCGTTCAAATATTCTTCATTCTCCTCGCGCATGAGCTTATAGCGCAGAATAGCCTGTCTATCCCCTATCTCAGCGGTTAGTTCTGTTGCGTTCTCAATCCCAAAGGCGTCGTGAAACGCCCTCACGTGGCCTATCGCCTGATCCAATTCAATAGATCTTTTTGGCATTTTCGGTACAGTGGTATCCATGTACCAAAGGTATCTTTACGTTTAGCAAAAGGGCATGCGGCGGCGGGTCGTGTTTCACACGATCCGCTTAACATTTATTAACAGCTGAATCCCTTTTGCCGCAAGACCTACGGGTAATTTTTGCGTTAGAAAAGCACTACTCTTTTAACAGGTATAAGATGAACTTTGAAGCGGACGGACCGGCAATTCCAGAACAGGACACTCAACCTGCTGAAAACGGCCACCACGCGATAACAGAACTGAATGAACGGATCCATAGAGAGTCTGGGTTCATTGAAGTGCTGAACCGGGAAATGGAAAAAGTGATCGTGGGCCAAAAGGACATGACCATGAAGCTGCTCCTAGGTTTACTGGCAGACGGGCATATGTTGCTCGAAGGTGTACCAGGACTCGCGAAAACCCTTGCGATCAATGTACTATCGCAATGCATTGATGTTGAATTCAGTAGGATCCAATTCACACCAGATCTACTACCTGCAGACCTCTTAGGGACCTTGGTCTACAGTCCTAAAAATGAGGAGTTCTCCGTCAAAAAGGGACCGATTTTCAGCAATTTCATTTTGGCAGATGAGATTAACCGAGCTCCTGCAAAGGTTCAGAGCGCGTTGCTCGAAGCCATGCAAGAGCGTCAGATAACTATCGGCTCAGACACCTTCAAACTGCCCGAGCCATTCTTGGTAATGGCCACCATGAATCCGATTGAGCAAGAAGGAACTTATCCGTTGCCGGAAGCGCAAATGGATCGTTTCATGCTCAAGGTTGTACTGGATTACCCGAAGAAAGACGAAGAAAAACTGATCATTCGCAGCAATGTGCGTAAATCCGGCTTAGAAAAGCCCAATAAAGTCGTTACACCTGCCGAGATCCTGAAAGCAAGAGGCTTGGTTCGTGAGGTGTATATGGATGAAAAGATCGAGCAGTACATCGTAGATATCGTTCACGCAACGCGGCAGCCGGAGATGTATGGGCTTAAGAATCTAGCCCAACTGATCAGCTTTGGCGGCAGCCCTCGCGCAAGTATCAATATGGCGTTGGCAGCAAAGGCTTTTGCGTTCATCAACCGTCGAGGTTATGTCATACCAGAAGATATTCGGGCCATTGCTCCTGATATTTTACGACATCGTGTCGGTCTAACCTATGAGGCAGAAGCTGAAAACCTAAGTGTCTCCCATATCATCTCGGAGGTATTGAATACCGTTGAAGTACCCTGATCACTGAAGGCGAATGAGTCGCGCACGTGATACCAAGGAGCTATTAAAGAAAGTACGGCTCATCGAATTGAAGACCCGTGGTCTTAGTGACCAGATCTTCAGTGGCGAATACCATTCGGCATTCAAGGGGCGCGGTATGACATTCAGCGAAGTTCGTGACTACATGCCAGGAGACGAAGTACGAACGATTGATTGGAATGTGACTGCCCGGTTCGGCAAGCCCTTTGTGAAAGTGTTTGAAGAAGAGCGTGAACTTACCGTTATGCTGATCGCAGATATGAGTGCATCGGCGGATTTCGGTACATCGGAACAACTCAAACGCGACTTGATCACCGAGGTATGCGCCACATTGAGCTTCTCGGCGATCCAAAACAACGATAAGATCGGGTTGATCATTTTCACCGATCAGGTTGAGCTTTTCATTCCTCCTAAGAAAGGAAGAAAACATTGCTTGCGGATCATTCGGGAGTTGCTTGAATTCAAACCGACTGGGCTTGGAACCGATATTAGTGAAGTACTGCGCTACCTCAACAATGTGATCAAAAAACGGAGTATCGCCTTTTTGATCAGCGATCTAATGGACAAGGACTACTCCGATGCCCTGAAGATCGCCAACCGCAGGCATGACCTTGTTGCTTTACGGGTAAGTGATCCGCGAGAAACAGAAATGGTACGAGCAGGGTGGGTCCTTTTTGAAGACCCTGAAACTGGACAACGGGCTTGGAAAAACACGAATAGCAAGAAACTACGACTACGCTATGAACGAAGTAGAAAGGAATTCATAGCGCGTACACGCGACGTATTGCGCAAAGCCGGTGTTGACCACACGGAGATCAGCACCCGAGATGGTTATGTAAAACCCCTAATGCAATTATTCAAGAACAGGTGAGACCACTTGCTGTCATATCGTTTTTGACCTGGAGCTTATTCTCTCAGGGGCAACTATTAGTGCCAGTTGCGCAACTAGACACATCAGATATTCGCATTGGGGAGCAGGCCACGCTGACCTTATCTATACACTATGACGTCAATAGCGAACAATCCAATATTGACTTCCCTGAAATATTTGAAACACTCGCGGAGCATGTGGAAGTAGTTTCAGTTGGAGAGGTAGAGGCCATGCTTCAAACGCCAGATGTCGACCCGCACCTTTTCGTGAAGAAGCAACATATTGTAATCACTAGTTGGGATAGTGGTCTTTGGGCCATTCCTCCGTTCGTGTTCCACATCAACGACAAGCCGGTAGAAACAGAGGCTTTCTTGCTTCGGGTCGAAGGTGTTTACGCAGATACCTCTGGCGCATACCGGGGTATTACTGACTTGGAACGACTTCCTTTCAGTCTTTCTCACTGGCTAAAGGAGCATTGGAAGTGGCTAGCTGGAGGTGTCGGCATTTTAGCGGTCCTGTATCTGCTGTTCATACTACTGAAACGGATTCCGAAAAAGAAAGAGTACGTCACACCTCAGGTCGAACTCCCGCTACACGTACGCATGTTAGAACGCCTAGAGCAGATCGAGCAACAACAGCTCTGGCAAGCGGGCAAAACAAAATTATTCTATTCCGAGGTTACCGAAGTGATGCGTGCTTACGTGGAAGAGCGCTACACCGTACCGGCGTTAGAACGCACTACACATGAGCTGCGCAGAGAATTGAACCTGACCACCATGCCCAAGCAGTACAAGGAACTACTGCTAAGTAACCTTGAGCACGCGGACATGGTGAAGTTCGCGAAATTCAAACCCATCGCCGCGGAAAATGAATTGCTACTGGCTAATGCCTTCCGTTTGATCAAGGAAACCACTTACGTGCAAACACCCGATCAGCATGTTTAAGAATCGGGATATGGGCATATCGGTCATCTGGTTGGCATTGATCAACATCCTTACTATCGTGCTGGTCGTGCTCTTACTCAAGCGTTATGAATTGGCCAATAAGCATTTACTGTGGTTCCTATTGGCTATTCCCTTGATCAGCTTGTATTACTTATGGAAACGGGTAAACAGCAACCCTTCGGTCAAACTGTCCGCATTAAGTTCACTACTTGGTAAGAGTGACTTGGATATCATGACCGCGATTAGGCCATTGCCCTTTGCCTTTTCTCTTGCCGGGTTATCAATACTCATCATGGCCATGTCTCGTCCCCAGAGCAATGATGAGTGGAAAGACGTTACCCATGAAGGTATTGACATTATCATGGCCATTGATGTTTCCAGCAGTATGCTTGCCAAGGACTTCAAACCAAATCGGTTAGAGAGTTCTATAAAAGTGGCCATGCAATTCATTGATGAACGTCCTAATGATCGCATTGGCTTGGTCGTTTATGCGGCGGAAAGCTTTACGCAATGCCCACTCACAACAGATCATGAGGTTCTAAAAAGTTTATTCTTACAAGTAGAGTCGGGCATTATTCAAGACGGAACAGCCATTGGCATGGGCTTAGGAACTGCCATCAATAGGCTTCGCGAAAGCGATGCGAAAAGCAAGGTAATCGTCTTACTGACCGACGGAGTGAATAATTCGGGCACCATTCAACCGCTTGATGCGGCGCAGATAGCTAAGACCTATGGTATTCGCGTGTATACCATTGGCGTAGGGAATACAGGGCGGGCGTTGAGCCCGGTCACCAAGTACAAAAGTGGTCAGTTCCGCTTTGACTACCGAGATGTGGAAATAGATGAAACCACACTAATGGGTATAGCGGAGAAAACAGATGGCAGGTATTTCAGGGCGACAGATGGTAAGAAATTACTCGACATTTACCGCGAGATCGATCTACTTGAGAAAACCCGGATCAAGGTCACCGAGCACAATACAAGAACAGAAGAGTATTTCCCCTTCATCTTAACGGGTGCCTGCCTTTTCTTCTTAGGAGTGATTTTAGATAACACCGTTTTACGCAGCATGCCATGAGTAAAGAGGTACGTTATAAAGTCGGTGTGATTTTCGCTATCGCGCTAGCGGTAGAGGTTCTATTTTGGATAGGCGCCACGTCCTTGTTCATCTTCATTCCACAACACTTTGAGCAGGTGAACATTGAACGCCCCAAAATGCTTTGGGCGATGCTCGTTCTTCCTGTGTTCATGCTGTTCTACCTATACACGGTACGCACGAAGAACAAGAACATGGAGCTTTTTGGCGATCGCCATTTGCTGGAGTTCATCGTACCCGATATCTCCTCATTGCGATCCATTGTGCGCTATGTATGTATCCGATTGGGGCTAGCTGCTGTCTTATTCGCACTGGCCGGGCCACAGATCGGCACGAAAGTAGAGAAAGTAAAGACCGTTGGTATTGATGTTATGATCGCCGTGGATGTGAGTAATAGTATGCTGGCACAGGATCTAAATCCAAATCGAATGGAGGTAGCCAAGCGGTCTATTCAACAACTCCTTGCCAAACTGAAGAGCGACCGCATAGGCATTGTTGTTTTTGCTGGAGAAGCCTACACCCAGCTGCCCATAACAAATGATCATAGTGCGGCGCGCATTTTCCTGAACAACCTAGACCCGGGTATTGTAGGTGCTCAAGGCACTGCGATCGGCGCCGCGATCGAACAATGTATGCGCGGCTTTGATATGGAAAATGGCAGTAGCAAAAGCATCATTGTACTAACCGATGGCGAGAACCATGAAGACAATGCAGAAACAGCGGCTGAAGCAGCGGCTGAATTAGGAGTAATCGTACATACTATTGGCATGGGTTCCATTGAAGGGGCGCCAATACCCATTATGAAAGGCGGAAGAGTTGCTGGTTTTAAGGAAGACAAAACAGGCAAAACGGTTGTGAGCAAGCTTGATGATAACATGTTGGAGCAAATAGCTGCTGCCGGTAATGGGGTGTTCATTCGTGCCGCGACAAGCCGTGCGGCCATTGACCCGTTAATGAAAGAGCTACGAGCTATGGATCAAACAGAAGCCGGTACCTATCAATATGCGGGTTATGAAGATCAGTTCCAGTTCTTTCTAGGAGCAGGATGCGTGCTGTTGTTCTTGTCTTTGATCATAACCGAAAGTCGTGGTAAGTTATGGAACTCAAAAACGGCCGTTGCATGAGCATGCGTTTGATACATAGCCTATTTACAGTATGCATG
>CAZPEQ010000151.1:0-6414 GCA_964585605.1 uncultured Weeksellaceae bacterium
CATATTCAAGGATGAACAAATTTGCAGCTCAATCTATCATTTGAACCGGACAAATGCACGACATACGTTCCCGATGCCATGGTCGGTAGGGGGAGTATAACTTCTTCTTGAGAATCAACATGTGAAACGCTTCCCACATACTTGCCAGACAAATTATGGATACGCGCCATTTCGACCCTCGGTTTTTCGGGATAAGACGATACGAACAAATGACCATTGCGAACAAAGCAGGTAAGCTTTGCTTCGATCATTTCTTGGTCGTGTATTCCTAACGGCGGGGTCGATTTAGAACAATAATCTGTTCGCATGACCGTATCTGGCAATTCCACGTAAGGTACACTGTAGGAGTCTAACGACAGTGGCGCAGGAGCCAATGTATCTAATGCCAAAACACCACATGCAACGGGAGTTAGTAACACGTTAGGAGTTGAAACGGAATCACAGGATATGCCACTATTCGTAACCATTTCAATGGTGGTAGTTGAGTTTGAATTTGACAAACTCCTGCCATGCCACAGATACGCAAGCCCCTCCTTAACTGCCCTTAACTGACCATTGTACATACCTTTCCTCAATTGCCATGTCCACTCCATATTCAATTGAGGGTCCACTTTGCAAAGCACCAAGCTGTCTGCCACGCCGATTACGAATGCGACAGACCCATTGTCGTGTAACACCGCACTACGACATTCTACTCCAAATTCATAACTGTCAATCAGGTTGCCAGATAGATCCGTCCTGATAATCGAATTATGACTAGGGGTCCAACCGACGGTATCATACGGATCGACCATGAGCGTAATTCCGTTCCCGTTTACCTGCAACTCAGTTCCCCTATCCACAGCCAAAATATCATAGGTGCGAACCCAAAGGGAATTACCTGAAGTATCAAACGCCGCTATGCCTGCGTTAGCCGGATCCGCCGTCCTAAAGTGCCTATAAAGTCTGCCATTGCTGTACTTAAGATTCCTACTAGACCCACCTACCGGATAAGATCTAGACCATATCACACTCCCCGAACTACTCACCTTCATCAAGAAAAATCCCACACTATTAGCTCCCTGAGATAAGCGGCCTGTTAAGAACACGTTTCCATCCTCATCCACATCAATTGCACTGGTCAATGCTCCCAAGAAAATTGGTGCATCGAAATTCATCATCCACAGCACACTGTCTTTACTGTCGAGTTTTGCAAGAGCGATAATCGTCTTTTGCAAGTCGTTACGGGCTGCATGACCAGCAATGTACTTTTCACCATTACTCGCGACTGCCAAATAGTCGAACCATGAATTATGAGGGGTTAAATACCACTTGCTACTAAGCACATTTCCTTGCCCATCAAGACGCGTAATTATTGGTGCCTGACCTAAAATATCATGTACATATTTAGATTGCAGGTAAGTATATCCACCCACATCATTCTCTTCAATCTCCCCGCCCCGAATGTTGAGTATTGCCGAATGTGTATAATCCGAGCTGATCAGCCATGATTGACCCGCCACACTAATGCTGAACACAAGAAATACTCCTAAAAACAAATAAAATCTCATTGCCATACTGCTAGCAAGTTAACAAAAAACCTTCCTATTCCACGATCACTTTCAACGCCCTTACACCATCTACCGAGTGTAGATGCAGAAAATACACCCCTGATACGGCATTGATCTGCAATTGCTGCAGCTTAGTGCCTACAATTGGTGTAGAGGAAATCACCTTGCCCCGTATATCCAAGATCACGGCTTCACGGGCTTGAACGTTGCCTAGGTGCAACGTGAAATTCCCAGTGCTTGGGTTAGGGTGGACCTGAGGCTGTTCATCTGACCTTTCTTCGATATTCGTTATGATTCCATTTTCGGCAACACAGGTAAAGTCATCAAAGAAGAACCCTTCAAAGTTTACACTGCTATATGCATCTTGCGCATTGGATCCTTCGCTTTGGAAATTAAAGCGCAGGTGAACATTGCTCGCCTGAAGGAAAGTTGAATTCTGCGTATCGTCTATGACCACCTCCTCCAAATACCATTTACCCTGCGTATCACCATCGTATAAGGGTTCACCATCTGGTTGAAAGTCGTTTGCCTGACCGGGCTTGCCAGAATACGTGTTGTTGTTGTCAGGAGCTCCCGGTTTTGTGAGCTTCCCACAAAGTGGAATCCAAGAAACGCCATTCAACGAGGCTTCGAGCTGAACGTAATCAAAACTTCTTTCGAGGTCCCACTTCGCGTAGTACTGTATCCACACCCGATCCGATCCGGCCAGGTTCAACGGGTCGTTCAACTCCAAGCTCTTCGATTCAACATTGTTGTATGGAGCAACTAAGGTGGACGTGATGGCGGACGATCCGGAAAACGCATCTGCGGTTACGTTCCACGCACCACCGAATGGAGACCAATTCGATAGTCCATCTATATCCGGGTCATCGCTGAACAGTACGTTGGGTTGAAAGCGTTTTGTAATGGTTGTTTCGAACAGCAAACTATCGTTAGCGTAGTCATTCGTTAAAGTGACTTTGAATGAGATGGTATCGTTGGGTGCAATAGTCGGATCCAACATATAACTGATCGGCACCTCTCTTTGCTCAAGAACAAGCATGCCTGTCTCTGTTACCGACCCTCCAACCGAAATTACGTTTGGCGTAAGCGGTATGACATTAATGGTAAAGTCGCTGGCTGTCTGCCCCAGATTCTCAATCGCAAAAGAGAGGTCGCCCGATAGGCTGCTGATCTCAGATTGGGTCTGATCATGCAGCAGGGCATATTTACCACTGAAGTAAGCTGCCAGAAAATTCATGCGCATGGCCCGTTTGGCAATGGGAACAAAGTTTGACGGAAGGGGCCAGAATCCACCTTCTGTAGAATTGCCATTTTCAGGTGTCCACGCCAGTGTTTGTTTTCCTGAACCCGTTCCTGTGGGCGTTCCATTCGCACTTATCCCAGCGGGCCCGCCTAACATCCAGTCATTCATATTTCCACTGTTGAGGCTACTTATAGACGTACTAGGCCCGTATGCATATCTATTGTAGCTACTCATGTCATGACAATACTTGGAATACTCATCTGGCCGAGGATTGGTGATCGTTGTGCCCGCATACGCATGAAGCATGGCATTCTTGAAAGAGTGATGATTCAACGCCAATTTGAAATCATGTAGCAAGAAAAAATCGCGCATGATCTGCGTTTCGTTTTCAGAGAATGGAGCAGTGCCCAAATAAATGTCCGAGCATGAATTCGTTGATGACCCTCCATTTCCCCAGTAGTAAGCTGAGTTCCTGTTCAGGTCGACCCCATTCAAAAAAGTGCCACAACCTCCCCCGGCAATATTCCGGTTCTTTCGTTGCAAACCACCGCCATCCGGGTTCTGTGTCTCATTATACACGAATCCATCTGGGTTGAAAACGGGAATGAAATAGAGCGCTTGATTGTTAACCAAGTTACGGATGCTTTGATCCGTACTATAATTCTCAAGCACGTACCACATGTAATAGAGCATCTGCATGATAGAGCTTGCCTCACGCGAATGGATAAGCGACTGGTAAAGCGTTTCAGGTTCTCCAGCCTCATCAACATCTGGGTTATCGGAGATCCGGACATAGTAGATGGTTCTCCCTTCGATCGTTGTTTGACCGCTTGGTGAAGCGTCTAGCCTCAAGGAGATCAAATTGGGGTAGAGTGCGCGCATGTCATCTAACTCCTGCAACACTTGTGTATAGGTAAGGCAGCCACCGAATGAATTCGGGCTAGCATTCGGATTCAAATTGAAATTGCCCGGAACCGCCCAATCAATCTCTTCGCATGCATTGTGCTGACCGATCGTCCTAAGTACATTGATTCGCTTGTTGCCGGATTCGGCTTGCATTGCTTTTAGTGCTTTTCGTGCGTTGGGCAAGTCTTCAACCGCCTTTGTCGCATAATGTGATGACAAGTCCTCAATGAGCGTGATGTAGGTAATTCCACTGTTGTCTAATTCGAGTACGGTCTGTTCATCAAGTTCAAGCTGAATGTCATCGTTGGTGATCACTGCGCCACACGTCAGGTCAACACCCAGGTCATTCAATTGGCCCAGCAATTTTGCATCCACGCCAGAGATACTGATCCGCTGATACAGGAGGGCGTGATCATGCGAACCCTGACCGAATACCGCACTTGTCAATGCAAGGGCAAGTACGAACCAAGCGCTTCGTTGAATAACGCTATTCGAGTTCATTAGCGCGTGTAATAACATCAGGTAGAAAGGTAAGTCATTCAGGCCAGCGAATTGCTCAATTACCTTGTCCCTCTGGATATGCTAAAGCACCAAAGCGTAAAACATGGCATAGCAAGTGCCTCCGGCCAACGTCTTATGCAGACCATTTGATGCTATTGGGAGACTCAAGTAGCCTATTGAACAGCCTTCTGCCCGTTGAACGAGAACAATAGCACTGCCCGAACATGCACAGATGAGGTACGTGTGGCAGCCCTAATGGTAGGGGCTATACCGTCTGAAACCACGTCGATAATACCTAACTCTGCTCCCGTACTGAGTTGTAATTTCATTTTATCCGTCAAACGGATATACCGACCCAATCCAAAGACTACACCAGCGTCGAGACCATCCAAGATATCCAGCTGACTGAGCGACACCGAGGACTGCAACGACTCATTATTGGCGCGTGTACGCTCTGATAAAATCACACCCGCAAAAAGTCCTCCTTCAATATAATATGAACGCGAACTGGGAAATTGAAAGCGATACATCACTGGCACGGTCAGCACGCTTATGTCATTAAAAAGCTTCACTGTTTCATCAAGAACCATGGTCTGATCAACGAGTGGTAATGTAATAGATACCGTGTTCCTTTGATATCCCAGACGCACATGTAATGCTCCGTTGCCATTAAGCTCTTGTACAACCGAGATACCCGCACCATAGCCATATTCCGGATTGAACATACTCGTAAAACCACTCTCCGTTCGAAGCCACGAGTAGTTCGCACCTCCCCCAAAACCGATCCACTTTCGTGGTTTTTCGACATGTTCCTGAGCTGTCCCACAAACCCCAAAAAACAGTCCTAACAGGACTATGGAGATTCTCGAACCGATGCGTTTCATTGGACTAAGTTAAAGCCTTGTTCGCATTCACGTGGTATCTTGCTTGGGTGAAACATGTGTTATTGTTCGCCGTTCTCATGTGGGCTGCCTGTAGCGGCAATCCCGAGCATGCGCAAGAATCCTCTCCAGTTGTTCTCTCGAAGGAAGTCCATGAAACATCTCTCGTCATTCTCGGCACCACCCAAGATGCAGGCTCACCGCACATTGGATGTGAACGACTCTGTTGCCAGCATGCAACAGAAAAACGTATGGTGGTTTCTCTGGGTTTGATCGACCCAGAACAACAACGTTCGTATTTGTTTGAGGCAACTCCTGATATGACCGGGCAGTTGGATCTCTTGGCGGAATATGCGCCGTTCGAGAACCGAAAAACCAGTGATGGCGTGTTTCTGACTCACGCACACATTGGGCATTATACGGGATTAATGTACTTCGGGCGAGAAGCGCTAGGGGCTGATTCGGTTCCCGTTCACGCCATGCCTCAAATGAGGACTTTTCTCGAAACGAATGGGCCCTGGAGTCAATTGGTCAGTGTCGGAAACATCAGATTGCAACATCTTCAAGCAGAGGATCCTGTACGCCTGAGCGAAAAAATATCCGTTGTTCCTTTTCGCGTACCTCATCGTGATGAGTACTCGGAGACTGTCGGCTACAAGATCATTGGCCCTCAAAAAGCCGCACTCTTCATTCCTGATATTGACAAATGGGATAAATGGGAGACCCGGATCGAGGACCTTATCGCTGAGGTAGACTTTGCCTTATTAGATGGTACGTTCTTTCATGGAGACGAAATAGGCCACCGGGATATAGCGGAGATACCCCACCCGTTTGTGATCGAGAGCTTAGATCGTTTTGCAGCGCTTCCGCCGGAAGAACGCAACAAGATCCATTTTATCCATTTCAATCATACGAATCCCTTATTGAATCCAGAAAGCGAACAGTATCGCTTGGTCATAGCCGAGGGGTTTCATATTGCGGCAGTCGAGCAAATTTTCGCATTGTAACAACGGCCCTGAGGTAGCCTCTAGGACGCAACTTAGGCCCTAGAATCAACGTAAAATAGCACGCTTGAGCCTTGACTGGCCTGCGCACACTGGCTAATTTTGGTTAACACTTTGATTGCGAGCGAATTCAGGCATCTAGTACGGGCCTGTTTCCCTGAAACTTGCCACGTAAATAAAGCCTTGCGAATCAAGCGAATAGTGTGTTCCTAATCATGAAGAAATCGATACTCGTCCTATCCTTGATCATTGCATTTGTGCTCTCTGGATTCGTGCAAATCTTCGCTCCTAGTTCGCCCGGAATTACCGCACCAACGCCGATCGGT
>CAZPEQ010000152.1:0-6407 GCA_964585605.1 uncultured Weeksellaceae bacterium
TGCCACACCCCGATTTCCCGGATCAACGACAAAAGTCAGCGAACAAACCAAGATTGACCCGTGTCGTGGAAGAAGTGGAAGAGCATATTGTGCTTTATGGCTTGCGCATGGTTGGCTATAATGTTGAGGTGAAAAGTCGACCGGAATGGTACGGTACTTACCAACCTGAGCCCGCAGAGTACGTACGTATTCTAATGGATGAGATCCACGATCTGAACATCGACGAACGCTTGATTATTCAAAGTTTCGACGTGGCGATCTTACAAGAAGTTCGCAAGCGTGATAGAACCATTGAGATCGCTTTGTTGGTTGATAATGAAGAGGGCCTAGAGGCGAATTTGAAAAACCTGGGCTTTGTACCTGAGCACTATTCTCCGCATGAGCGGCTCGTTGATTCAACACTGGTTACTGAAGTTCAGAATAGGGACATGGAAATACACGTGTGGACGGTTAACGAGAAACTACGCATGCAAGAATTGGCGGATATGCACGTTAACGGCATCATTACAGATTACCCAGATCGTTTGGTGAATCTCTTGAACAGAGCGACTTACTAGCCCAATACGAATCGGGCTGTACTTCTACTGCGTTGTTCGATCAACACATCTCGGTCTCCTGTGAGTCTTTCCAGTGTTTCTTCGTCATAGTGTCGAACGGTTAGTAGTTCCAAGCCCTTATTGTAGCGGACTTCATAGCTCCCCTCCAAGGCGGCGATCAGCGTCTCGAGTTTGTTGGTATCAGCTACTACCGCAGAAAACGCCAAAGCCGAATTCTGCGTCAAGTCGATCTTGACCCGGTGTTGCGCAAAGATCCCAAAGATCTCCGCCATGTGTTCTTCCACAATGAATGACAGGTCACGTGGTATGATCGACAATAAAACGCGATCAGGATTGGTGATAAAAGAAGGCACCCAATCATCTCGTTCCGTCGAAAAACTGATCAAGGACCCCGGTTTGTCCAAATCAAGGAAAGAGCGCACATGCAAGGGAATTTCTTTGTTTTGCAGAGGCTTGACCGTCCTGGGGTGAATGACCGAAGCCCCGAAGTAAGAAAGCTCGATCGCCTCGCGGTAACTAATATTCGTTAACAACACCGTATCCTCGAACTTACGCGGATCTGCGTTAAACATACCTTCTACATCTTTCCAAATGGTCACGCTTTCACCACCACCTAGGTAGGCAAATATTGCCGCTGAGAAGTCAGATCCTTCACGCCCTAAGGTTGTTGTATAGCCACTGTCATGTGAACCAATGAATCCTTGCGTAATGTACCGTTGCGTTTCCCTAAAGCTAATCTTCCGGTCAAATCGTTCCTGACTCATATCCCATTTCACGCGAGCCGTTCTGAAGGTATCGTTAGTGCATACCACCTCACGCGCATCCAACCACTGGCTAGACAAACCAACTTCATTCAGGTGGGCATTAACGATATACGTGCTCCAAAGCTCACCGTAACTCACGACCTGATCATAGTCGCGGTCATAATCGCCAGGTGTGGTTTTACCCAACCATTCCTCTAATGCGTCCAAAGTTGCATGAAGGCCTTGGCCACTATCGTTGGATGCTACCTCTTTTAGGACTGAGAGATGCTCCTGCCTCAATTCCTCGTAGTTGCTTGACCAATTTGCCTTGTTGGTCCAGTTATCCAACAAGCGCTCAAGCGCATTAGTCGTTTTGCCCATTGCACTGACTACGATGATCAAATCATCTGCCTTATAATTCTGCACTACCCGTGCTAGATTCCTAAAGCCATCAGCATTCTTTACCGAAGCTCCTCCGAATTTGAAAACTTTCATTCGTTCAATTCAACAACATTTGACCATGCCGTTCTGGCATGACGATCACCACAACACCCTTCGTTTCCAACCACCCAGTTGCGCGAAGATCGTTCAAAGAGATCTTTCCTATGGCATAGTGTTCGTATTGAAATTCTCCCAGATCATAGAGTTCTGTGAAATGGTCCAGTTCTATCGAACACACAGGCACGAATCGTAGGTAAATATCAATCTTATCATGCTCTTCAAAGCAGGGCGCATTGTCTTTCAAGTATTTGCCGTAACCGTATCTATAACCGACTTCCAGCGCCGTAAGATCGGCATGCATCGCCTGTCCTGTAGGCAACCCACCAGCTCCTTTTCCAAACCATGTATGCGTGCCGCTGTGCTCTCCTTTCAATTCGATCCCATTATTCTCTGCACTCAAGTAGAATAAATTCTCCGTCGGAGCAACGAACTGCGGCAGTACATAAGCTTGCAGTTTGCCTTCGGAAAGCCAAGTCGTCGCTACTTGCTTAATCCGCCATCCCTGCGCACGGGCAAATGACCAATCCACCGCGCTGATAGTAGATATTCCAGAACGCAAAACCATCGTTGGTAGAACGATGCTTCCGTATGCATGCAGTGCCAAAATACACAGCTTGTATACCGCATCCCAGCCATCGACATCAGAACTTGGATCAGCTTCTGCAAAGCCTTTCTCTTGGGCTAAATCAAGCGCATCACTATACGTACTTCCCTTTTGTTCCATTTCATCCAAAATGAAATTACACGTTCCATTGAGCACACCGAATAAAGTAGAGAGCCGTTCTGCATTGAACTGCGTATCCAACGTTCTAATAACCGGCATAGCAGCACAAACGGCAGCTTCGTACAAACATGTTCCGGTCGATACAACGTCGCTTTCCACCAATTGGCCCAAGTTCATGGCTATCGCCTTTTTACTTGCACTCACCACACTACGGTCACTACTTAATGCTTCCTCGATCGTCTCCCATGCCGTTGAGTCACTGCTGGTCGCCTCGATAAAAACATCGATATTTTCATCTGCCAAGACTTGCTCGTGGTCAGCCACAAAAAATGTTTTGGGGAGGTCTCTTTTTTTCTTGGGGTCATGTATACAAATCGTGTTCAATCTCTCGAATTGATCATTCTTATCTAGAATCTTTTTAAATCCTTGCCCCACACAACCGTAACCTAACAAGGCTAATTCTCTTTTTTTGCACATGTTTCAAAGCGTGCTTACCTGTTTATCAACTCTTCTTTCCGATATGCGCTCAAGCGACTGATAGAGGTCATTCACCAGATCTTCTGGAGCTTCCAGCCCTACCGACAAGCGGATCAAACTGTCTTTTATCCCTGCTGATCGCCTTGCTTCCTTAGGAACAGATGCATGGGTCATACTAGCAGGATGACATGCTAAACTCTTCACTCCCCCTAAACTCTCAGCTAGTTTGAATAATTCTGTTTGCGTAAGCAACTCCTTGGCCAGATCCGTCAGGTCATCTTTCAAGGTAAACGCCACTATTCCTCCGAAATATGTTTGCTGCTGCTCGGCTAATTCGTGTCCAGGATGACTCTTCAGTCCAGGGTAATGAACTTGATCCACCAATGGGTGCTCGAGTAGTGACTCCGCTACGACCTGTGCGTTCTTGCTATGCTCTGCATAGCGCAGGCCCAAGGTTTGAATACCTCGTATCGTTAACCAACAATCAAAGGGGGCTAAGACAGCACCACTCGCATTTTGAATGTATTTGATGCGATTACCTAATTCTTCATTGTCCGTCACTACCAAACCCGCAATGACATCTGAGTGGCCCGCTAGATACTTCGTAGCACTATGCACAATGACATCAGCCCCTTGCAATATGGGATTCTGACCAACAGGCGAAGCGAATGTATTGTCAACCACGACGGTCAAGCCATGTGCATGAGCAAGTTCACTTAGCTTCTTCACATCTGAGATCTTAAGGGTTGGGTTCGTTGGTGTTTCAATCCAAAGGAATTTCGTATTGGGTTGAATAGCATTCTGGACCACACTCAGGTCAGATGTATCAACTTGTGTGACCTCGACACCAAAGCGTTTGTACACGGTGTGCAGGAGTCTGTAAGTGCCTCCGTAAATATCATCTACCGCAACAATATGGTCGCCTGTATTCAATAACCGCAATACGGCATCTATGGCTGCTAGTCCACTGCTGAAAGCAAGGCCGTTGGATCCATGCTCAAGACGCGCGATCAAGTCTTCCAAGACTTTGCGCGTAGGGTTGTTACTACGTGAATAATCAAACCCTTTATGCAAACCAGGTGATTCTTGTTCAAAGGTGCTGGTTTGGTAGATCGGGGTAGTAATCGATCCCGTTAACGGGTCGGGTTGTGTTGCGTGGATAGCACGTGTTCGTTGTTTCATTTTGCTTTTCGTTTTTGAGTTAACCCATCCGAAAAGCGTCGAGAACAGAACCGTTCCTAAATAAGAAACGGCCTCTTCCTGACAAAACAGAAGAGACCGTAAGGTCTTACACTGTCTTATCTCTTCCCGCAACAATGCGGGCAGGAGTTAGCACCTTCGCCTTTCGACGGGTTGCTAAGGTTTCACTGGGCCTGAACCCTCCACCTTTCTGGATAAGTAAGTAGTTTTAAAGAACGTACCGCAAAGATATGGCACAGGAGATCGAGTAATGCAAATAAAAATTCAATTAACTGGTTCTAATCAGGCTTCTCTTATCATAATCAGGCTTGTTTCATTTGCTCCAAGTATAACTTTCCGTTAAGCCACTCGGGATCTAATTCCGCGCCATGTCTTTTGTAAAACCGAATGGCGTCTTCATTCCAATCCAACACCTGCCACATCATCATTGGATAGTTTTTTTCAACACAATAATCCATGCATTGTTTAAAGAGTAACTCGCCGATCTTCTTGCCACGCACCTCCTCTGTTACAATAAAATCTTCGAGGTAAAGTATGTTCCCACGCCATGTGCTGTACCGTATATAACACATCGCCAACCCGACTACATCGCCCGCCAATTCAGCGACCCAGCCAAACCATACTGGAGAATTCCCGAAGCCCGCATCACGCATTTCATCTTCCGAAACGGTGACTTGATCTGCGGCTTTTTCGAAAGTCGCAAGTTCTTTTACAAGGTTCAACATGCTAGCAACATCTTCACTTGTTGCCCGTCGAATGATAACATCCATGGAACGAAGGTAAAACCTAAGTTGCCTTGACCGATATTTGTAACAGGAAGCGAAATTGAATCCATGCGGTTTACCACTTTATCGGAATTTGTTGTTCAATCACAACGCGATTTCCCGGATAGTACTGGAGAGCTTTCCAGCTTACTAACATCGATTCGCTTAGCAGCTAAATTGATCAGTCGTGAGGTAAGTAAAGCAGGGCTTGTTGATGACATCATGGGTGCTATCGGCTCGGAGAACATTCAAGGAGAAGAGCAGCAGAAGCTAGACGTTTATGCGAACAACATCTTCATCAATGCCATGCGTAACCAAGGCGTGGTTTGTGGCGTTGCCAGTGAAGAAGACGACGAAGAGGTCATATTCGACGGAGCTTGTTCAAAAGGCAAGTACGTCGTTACGATGGATCCCTTGGATGGCTCTAGTAATATTGACGTGAACGTTTCCATCGGCACCATCTTTTCCATCTACCACCGCCTAAATGAGAACGCGCCTATTACCAAAGCTGATTTTCTGCAGCCGGGTGTAAAACAAGTAGCGGCAGGTTATGTGGTATACGGTAGTAGCACCATGCTTGTTTACACAACTGGTCATGGCGTAAATGGGTTTACTTTAGATCCAAGCATTGGCGTTTTTTGCTTGAGCCACCCAAACATGAAAACCGCCAACACGGGTAAGATCTTTTCGGTGAACGAAGGCAATTACGATGAGTTCCATCCTGGAATTCAGAAGTACATCAACGATCAAAAAGCACAAAAGCAAAGTGCGCGTTATATAGGTAGTCTTGTTGCAGACTTCCACCGCAATTTGCTAAAAGGTGGCATGTACATGTACCCCGGTACAACCAGCAAGCCACAGGGGAAATTACGCCTGCTCTATGAGGCCAATCCATTGGCATTCATAGTGGAGCAAGCAGGTGGGGTGGCCAGCGATGGTCACCAACGCATTCTGGAGATCGAGCCGACTGAATTGCATCAGCGTGTTCCTCTCTTCATTGGTAGTAAAGACATGGTCAATGATGTCATAGCTCGGTTGGATTAGCTGAAGGCTTTGCCGCGTCAAGCAGGGTAATTGCTGATTTCTTTATTCCTAAATCCCTAATTGGTGCCTCAGATAAGATAATGCACTATGGATAACGCTGAGAATTTGGAATTGACTACGATTTCAGTGTATGTGATCTCAAATTCTCGGATCAGGCGTTATACGGCAATAATTTCTCCGTTCCGTCTTCATTTCAAAACTGGCAACAATCAGGAATAAGAAATTAAGGAATCCGCAACCGTGGATCCTTACATTCGCGTCCTCGGAAAACGTATTAACGTGTCAGATTTGTACTACCGCTGGTCATGAACCTAGCGGAACTCCTTTCTAATTTTCATGGCGACAAACGTGTAAACGTGTTGGCGAACGGGATTGGTTCATCCAATACCCTCTTTTC
>CAZPEQ010000153.1:0-6375 GCA_964585605.1 uncultured Weeksellaceae bacterium
GGGCTACTGGCCTTAGGCTTCGTGTTTATTGCGGGGCTTCATCTGCGCACGGCCTTTGCAAAAGGAACTGCAGCGCCTACTGAGGTTCAGGATGAATGGCATCTTGTTTGTGAAGTGGATGATATCGAGGAAGACAGAGCCAAGCTATTCACACATGAGGATACATGCATTGCCGTTTTTAAGTACGATGGAAAACTGTCGGCAGTGGATAACGTTTGTAAACATCAAGGAGGCCCATTGGCCGAGGGAAAGATCATTGATGGCTGTATAACCTGTCCGTGGCACGGCTATCAGTACCTGCCGGGTAATGGGCAATCGCCGCCGCCGTTCAAAGACAAACTGCACACCTATCATTTGAAGGTAGTAGGATCTAAAGTGTATATAGATCCCCGGCCACAGCCAGAAGGCACTGCCATTGAACCCATAATTAGTGTACCATGAGTAAAAAAGAGGAATTCTACGTTGGGTATCTAGAGCGTGGGAAAACAACCAACTCGTTTTTGAAGAAAGTACTGCTTGCATTAGGAGCAGTGGTTATCGTGGGTGGGGTGCTATTTGCGCTTGGTCAGGAGAAATTCAAGAACGGCACATTTGAGTTGGGCACTATCACGGAGATCGAGGGCGTGTTGCATGAAATGCCGTATCCGATCCTTAGAGTACCAACTGCAGAAGGAGTTACCAAAGATGTCTTACTGCTAGGATTCGGCAAACTGGGGCCTGAGAAGACATTGGAAGAGATCGCTGATGGCAAGGACCTGAATGGTATGTCCTTAAAATTAAAAGGCACCTTGATCTACGCTGAAGGGCATACGGTCTTTCAAATGGAGCCGGCGAAAGAAGGCAACTTTGAGTTGTTGGGTGCCTCTAACGAAAAACTTGATCGGGTTAGCTTAGGAGAAGCGACCTTGCAAGGCGAGATCATTGATCCAAAATGCTACTTCGGTGTCATGAAACCAGGACGAGGTAAAATCCACAGGAGTTGCGCCATAAGGTGCATTTCAGGAGGAATGCCCCCGGTTTTCCTAACTACTGACGAAGCGGGAAATTCAGATTATTTTCTGATGACGGATAGAGAAGGAAGAGCAATTAACGAAGAAGTATTGGCGTTCGTTGGTAAGCCCTCCAGCGTAAAAGGGGAGATCATTGAACTGGGTGACTGGAGACAGATCAAGGTTGATAGCGAGCAGATTGTTGAGTTGAATACCCCGTCAACCGTGTATTAAGTCAAAACAGATCAAGATGAAATATATCCTACCGCTTATCCCCATCTTATTGTCTAGCACCGTTTTGCTTGCACAGGAAAAAGAACTGAACCTAGATAAGGGCTTTGTGACTTCTGGATACGATGTTGTTGCGTACTTTGATGAGGGCGCAGTGAAAGGGTGTTGTGGTCACGAGTACGAATACAATGGTGCTAAGTATAAATTCTCGTCTGAGAAGAACTTAGCAACATTCAAGGCCGATCCGGATCGGTATGTACCAGCATATGGTGGCTGGTGTGCGTATGCTATGGCGAAAAATGGAAGCCTTGTGGACATTGATCCCAAGACCTTTGAGATCAGAGACGGGCGTCTTTTTCTCTTCTATAACAAGTACTTCACGAATACGCTAGAGAAGTGGCTAGAGGAAGAACCTGATCAATTGGTGAAGCAGGCCGATGGCCATTGGGCAAAATAGGATAAGCTCCTAACGAAACGCGGTGAGGCGGCTATAGCGCAAAATATTTGTAAGCTTGAATCAAGCCCACAATAAGTAATACCGTGCCTAGCGTTCTATTGATTAGCCTACAAGATTTCTTCAGCCTGTCTTTCAAGACCTCAGCTAGCTTCGCGAATAGGTACAGCACCAACATCTTCGTTAGGAAGACTACCAGTAGGAATATGATGAAATAAGTGCCGGAATAATGCAGTGCATAGGTGTGGTTGATATAAGCGATCGCGAATATCCAGAACAAGATCACCTGCGGGTTGGCAGCGGAGATAACAAAACCTTGTACGAACTCAGATACTTTTAACTTGCTACGTTCTCCTAGTTTGGGATGTGTGGTGCGCACTAAATTGAATATGCCCAAGCCAATGAAAACGGAGAATATCAAGACCTGTACCCAAGGGTTATCAGCAAACACCATTTCGACAAAACTGCCAAAGAAGATCGCGACCAGCACCAAGCCGACCTCTACGAAAGAGGATGCTAATGCAAAGTTCATGCTCTTGGCAAAAGACTTATGCAAGGCGATATTCACTACCGACAAATTGACCGGGCCAAATGGAACGGCGCCAACTACGACCGCTACAAATGCCGTAAGCACATACACAAAAACACCTGCTTCTATCATCTCTTCTTAGGCTAGGGGGCAAAGTACCTGAGTGAATACAAAGAAACGTCACGAAGAGGTGTTTTTCTGATCGGATTGTCTGCGACATGCATAGCCTGTCTATTTAGTAGCGGATTGATGTTATTATTTGACTGCCAGCACTTTGCGTGCAAAATGGTTGCGCATTGCTAGCCTTGAATTTTTAGGAAAGAACGTGGTTTGGTAAGCTGAAACCCACCAACCGGTCGTGCGTATAACAATCAAAATACTAACGTACTCCCCCAGTACGCTTCAAATGAGATTAAGTATTTCGATACTCTGCATCGCAGTTTTCTTCGCGTTCAGTAGTCCTGTTGCTACTACCTCAGCAATGTGCTTAGTTACGAATGAAAGTTCTTCTCCCTGTATGTCGGCGCCCGATATTTTAGTCGAAACGATCATGCCAGAAATTTGCGATGATGGTATTGACAATGATGGCGATGGGCTTATAGATTGCTTTGACCCTGACTGCAATGGCAATACGTTATGCGGTGACGCAGATAATGATGGTATAACTGATGCCATTGATGTTGATGATGACAACGATGGGTTATTGGATAGTGAGGAATGCGCAATGCTTGGCACTGAATTGGTCCAGAACGGAGACTTTGAGAATGGCTATGCGGATTGGAGGTCTGATTTCAATCGAGGGAGTAATAACAATGGCCCTACCTCCGGGGGATGCTCCATACAGGGTTGGATAGCGATAACTCCTTGTGCGACAATCAACGGTGAATGTACGCCATACTTCCGGTATGATGGCGGCACGTTTGATGGTTCCGTATTGATAGTGGATCCATTGGGAACAGGAGCCAATATGATTAGCACAAGCAACTGTAATAACATGACTGGATCTTGTCTCGCCCAAGTGTTGCCTGATAATACAACAGGAACAGGCTTGTCTCTTTACGTTGATCCCAACAATATTGTCGGACAAGCGTACATCAAGCAAGAGGTGGCTGTAACGGCGAACACCTTCTACATATTCAGCGCATGGATAATGGTTATAGAGGAGGATCCAAGTTTGAAATTCCGGATTGGCGGTGTAGACATTACGTCCGCAATAAATTTGGATCGGCAGACGGGGGGAACGAACGGGCCGGATGTATGGCAAGAGGTGAAGACGATCTGGTTCAGCGGTTCAACCGGCGGGACGGTCGAAATTGCGCTGGTCAACTTGACCGCTGGTTGTGTGGGAAATGATATTCGCGTTGACGATGTTTCTCTACGCCAGATTAATATAACAGATAGTGATGGCGATGGTACGGCAGATTGTTTCGACCTTGATTCCGATAATGATGGTTGTTCTGATGTGCTTGAAGCAGGGTTTACAGATAACGATGATGATGGTTATTTGGGTAGTTCTCCTATTACGGTTGATGTAACAGGTGCAGTTACTAGTGGCAGCGACGGTTATACAGGCACGAACCCCTTCGTGACAAACGCTGGGCAACAAATGGGATGCCCCGATGCAGATAATGACCTGCTTAGTGATGCCAACGACCTAGACGATGACAATGATGGCATCTTGGATCTAGATGAATGCAATGGAACGTTCATGTTAGATGGAGCGCATACAACAACCACGTTTACAACTACTGAGGTAAACACTACCTACAATGGTATTAACTACAATTTGACAACGAGTAATGGCGTGACATTTAATACCAGTATTGGGCCCAATTTGAATAATTTCAGTGCCGGGCCGCCATCACCTTACAATGGCTCGCAAACGCATTTGTATTTGGAAATAGCGACCGATATAAACGTTGATATGCATGGCACGCTGAAGATTACTTTTCCGGCTGCAGTGGTTGATCCGACCATCTATTTTTCGGACTTAAGTTCTGGAATTACATCTCCGAATTGGAGCTTGGAATTTATCCTGCAAACTGCGGGAATGACCCCGCTGATAGATTATACCGACGGGGAGTTGACATTGATTGGAGATACAATACGAGGGACTGTGGTTACTACAACCAATGCTAGCGGATTGGTGCGGTTTAGCGGAACGACCTCAGAACTGGTTTTTAAACTAGGTCATTATTCTCCAACGGGTCAGGATGGTCCAGTGAAATTCGGGATTAACATGGGCTATACGGAATGCAGCGATGTAGACAACGACAACGTTGACAGTCGTTTCGACCTAGATTCAGATAACGATGGCATTTTCGATTGCGTTGAGGCAGGTCACGGACAAAGCTTTTCGAATGGGAGACTAATTGGGGGAGTGGACGCTCAAGGTATCCCATTGACTGTGAGTGACGGATCAGGAGGAATCAACTACAGTTATACTAACTCAGATGGAACTGGCGTGTTTGATCCGTTTGCGCTAGATTCAGATAACGATGGGTGTAACGATGTCCTTGAGGCAGGCTATACCGACCCCGACCTAGATGGCTTGCTAGGCCCACGTCCCTTAACGGTAGATCCAGTGACTGGCTTAGTTACTTCGGGTGGGCCTTGATACTAAATAGCTTAAGGATTCAATTCGAGATTGATAGGAACAACATGTGTTGATGATTGATTACGAGTTGCTGTTCGACAACAGCATGTTTCTACGCAGTGTATTTTTAGCACCTGTCTTTTTTAAGGAAGTATACAATTTTAGCTAAGGGCATAGTACCGTGGTTACTGTTTGCCCTGGCACTTACCGTGCACTTGTACGCAAGCTTTCTTGACCCGTATTTAAATCATTGGGATGAGTGCTTTCATGCGCTCGTTGCCAAGAACATGCTGGATTTCCCGTTCACGCCAATGTTGCACCGGGAACCTGCACTACCTCTCTCCGATAATTGGGCACAGAACCATGTTTGGCTCCATAAGCCGCCTGTTTTTCTCTGGTTGATGTCGTTGTCGATGAAAATATTCGGCACTACTGTTTGGGCTGTTCGCTTACCTAGTGCTTTGCTCTTGTCGTTGTTGGCTCCGATTCTATTGAGAATGGGGACACTCATCCACAGCCGGCCTGCTGGTGTGATATCGGCATTGTTGTCTATTTTTTGCTATTACCTCTTTGATTTAGGAAACGGCACGATCGCAACTGACCACAATGACGCAGCATTCATTCCATTGGTTTGTGCATCTTTCTGGGCATGGCTTGAATACCAAGAAAACCCACAGCGGAAATGGCTGCGAGCAATAGGGGTATTTGCTGGATTAGCAGTACTTACTAAACTCTATTTAGGGTTCTTGATTTTTCTGCCTTGGGGATTACTCATACTCAGTAAAAAAATGAATGGACTGTCCGACTTGCTGAAGGCATTCGGTATCTGCATTGTTGTGGTTAGTTTCTGGATAGTTCCTGCCTCAATTCGTTTTCCTGACTTGGCCTTGCATGAATGGGTGTTTAAGGCCAGTCATGTTGACCAGGCGGTTGACGGACATGAAGGCACTGCGCTATTCCACCTTGCTGTTATTGCGAAGTACCTCAAGCCCTTCCACTGGACAACAATACTCCTTGCCGTTCTCTGCTCACTCTATTTCATCAAGAGGCGTCACAGCAGGATCTTAATCGTATCGTCAATTGTTTTCGTTCATGGGTTATTCATGGTAGCTCAGACCAAAATGGAGAGTTACACCATGATTCTTTTACCGATCTATCTCATCTCCGTTGCCACTACGCTCGTTGCCCTTGCCGAAGCATTACCCGATCGGATTCGAACGGGAGTACTAGCGTTAGCTGTAATTCTGCTATGCGCGTTTGGTATTAACAAGGATCGAATTAACAAGCGGCACTACGACCGTTTTGGGGAATATGCTCCGTGGCGGGCAAAGAACATGGAGATGCTCAGTATGTTCGAGCGAATTGTAGAACAGCTGCAGCCCAATGAACAAGCGCTGGTATTTAACATTGAAGGGCCGTATAACGTGCAATTCATGTTCCATCATGGGTATGAAGCAATGTCCTTTAAACCAGAGCAAGAAGATGTTGATCGGCTATCAAGAATAGGTTATCGGATCTATGTCCTAATCAACAGTACAGATTCCAAGGAGTTGCGCGGCGTAACCTACCTCGATAT
>CAZPEQ010000154.1:0-6297 GCA_964585605.1 uncultured Weeksellaceae bacterium
CTGCTCTTCCTGATATTGACATTCGGTATGACCTGAACCACGAGTTACTACCAGAGGTCTTTAAGCATTGGAATCCGGTGCTGAGCGAATATGATCTGAGTGTTGACCTATACGGTTCCAAGGCTCAAGCTGAGCTCAACACGGCATTCACGTTGACGGATCGCACCTGTAACGCTCCTATACTGACCTGGGGGCTGGAGTTAGAACCCATCGAGCTGAACGTTCTACTGAACATTCAAGGAACAGGCATCAACTTGGTCCGAACCGGAGATATTAAGCAGGTGGATGAAGATCGGCTACAGCGCTACCGATACTTAGACAAAACGCCAATATGGGTCCATGACGCTTTAGGAAGACCACTTTCAGCACGGATAGAAAGCGCTTTGAGCACGATCACGCGCAGTTCGTTCGTCAACAGGCTGCTGACAGCCGCGTTTAAGCTCTTCAAGCGTCGGTGAACTATTGGTAAAGTCTCTCTTCCCTTTAGCAACTACCTTTGCCAGAAGTCAATCGTGTTGCATTGTGTTTGATAAGTACCTCATACCGAGCGTTTTCGTGTTTTTGACCTTGCATTCCGTGGGCCAATCCACCTTAGGATCAGGTACGCGCATGTTGGTTAATACAGGTACGGCTATTACCATCCCTTCTGGTCATTCTCTTGAATTGTCATCGAACAGTGATGTAGAAAACAACGGTACGTTGACCTTTAATGGGTCGGCTAGGCTTACCGAAACCCCTGGATTTCCGATTTATGGAACAGGAACAGAAGTTAGCCTCAGTGTTCAAGGTTCGCCCATGGCGTTCACCCAACCTGGAGGCTTGGGTATTTGGTTCGATCAAGGGCAGGCGACTGATTCCTTGCGGATAACCCGTGGACATGGAGCTTTGCTCAATGATCTGGGGCAAGCGGGTGTGGCCAGATGGTATGCTGTGGATGCTGACCAATGGCCTTCCGGTGGTGGTATTTACTTCTACGTGGACAATACAGAGTTGAACGGTTTAGCAACAAGCCAATTGGTTCTTCATCAAAGCGCTGCAGGCAGTAATTGGAGTTTTATTCCAGGTGTATTAGATGCGAACAATGTGCTTGCAGGGGTTCCGGTCAATTCACTGGGCACTTTTACGCTTTTCGCGGACTCCCTTGTTGCTAGTGTTGATGAATCAAACCCATCTGCGTCACTGAACGTCTATCCTAATCCAGCAAACGACATGGTCGTTGTTACGGGTTTGGACGAAAATGCTCCGCTACAGGTATACGATGCGCATGGAAATCTTGTGCGCGTTGAAGAATCAGGACGATCCATTACTAGTCGAGCGCTTTCCATTGGGTCTTTAGCTAATGGTCTTTACGTTATCCGTATTGGTCGTTTATCTGTGATACGTTTCTTGAAACAATGAAGGTTTGTGTGTCCATATTGTTCTTCGCTTTTTCGGTGGTGCTGAACGCCCAGTTAAACTTGGATACGGAGTTGAAGCTAACTGGTGACAGTAGCTCGCAGCGGCAAGTGCATGGCGTTAATGCACCAGTAAACCCAACGGAAGGGGTACCAGCAGTAGCAGTTCAAGAGCAAGCGCTTATTTACGACGAGGCACTAGGTGGGGCTCTGATCAACTTAACGTTACTACCCGCCCCGGCGAGCTATTCAGATGGTATGATGATCTCTTTCGCACTTACCTCTGCTAATGACCCTGGCGCTCAATTGCGCGTTAATGCCCTGCCTGCGGTAGATTTACTTATTGACGGCACAACACCATTGGACAGTGCAGAATTGCAATTAGGAGTGCCTTATCATGCCATTTATACCGACGGGCACTTTAGCCTACTAAAGAACACTTCTCCAGCGTGTCCTTTCGGGTTTGAGATGGTGACCCGAGATTACTGCATTGAATTGCAGCCGGACACAGCGGTACGTTGGTACATGGCGGCTATACTTTGTGCTGACAAAGGCGCGCGCTTGTGCAAAATGGGTGAATGGATGCGGGCTTGTAAAAAGTTGAATCTTGAACCCAGTATAAGTAACTGGGAATGGGTTGATAGCGCTGCCAATTCCAGTAGCGAGGCAAAAGCAATGGGTTTGGATCCTGTGAATTTCACCGACCCCGATTGTGAGTATGGTAGAACCTTAACCCCAACCTTAAACGCCGCTTTCCGTTGCTGCTATTCCAGATGAGAATCACTTTGCTCATATTCGGGTGGTTGCTTAGTCTGCTTTCTTGGGGGCAGGTAGAAATTGACGGGAACATCGATTTTAGTAATGCACCTGTTGGGGAACAACATGTGTCAGGATTAGGCCAGCCAACCACGGCATCGAGTTTGGTTTCGTTAAATGCGGCGGTGGCAGGGGTGGCACATTGGTGTTCTACCGTTTCAATGACGCAGGATACGATCATTCTGCAACCAAGTATTGAAGTGTCGCAACTGAGCAACGGCCTGTTACTACGTTTTATAGCGGATACCTTGAGTTTCGGAGACACTTGGATCAAACTTGCCACAATGCCTGCAGCTCCATTACGAGATAAGGATAAGAAAGCCTTAACCAGAGGACGATTCTACACACAAGAGGTTTTACAGATCCAATGGCAGGACAGTGTATTCATACTTACCAACCCTCCCGCTAGTGAATGTCCCGCAGGGTACTTGCGTCTAACCGAGGCGTTGTGTATTCAACAATCAGACAACCAGCTTGCAGATTGGTTCGAGGCGAATGATGCATGTGAGAAGCAAGGTTCTTCTTTGTGCACATTCGCAGAGTACATTCATGCTTGTAGGACTCTTGATAATGACCTGATCGGCCTGTTCAACAACTGGGAATGGATAGATGATACCAGCGACCATACCCATACAGCGGATCAAGTAGGTCGATTTACCTGCTCCAGCAATCGATCACGCGGTGCGACCCACCAGGATTTTGCAAACTACCGTTGCTGTTATTTGATCAGATGAGATTGTTACACTTCATATTGGGACTGGCAGTGAGTGGATCGATATTTGGTCAGATCACGATTGATAAGCCTGTGGTTCTTACCAATGGCCAACATGTGACCGGTTTGGAAGTACCTACTCAGGGCGACCATGCCTTGAATGCCACCAGTCTTCAAAATGCCGGGTTCATGTATTGCGAATCTGTAGGAGTGAACGCCTTGTCCACCACGTTGCTGCCTATGCCCGATAGCCTTGTGCAAGGATTGACTATACATCTACAGATCACATCAACCAATTCTGGTGGTGCTTCTTTAGAGGTCAATACCTTACCTGTCGTGCCCATCATGAAAAATGGGCGCTTGCCTCTAGATAGCGCTGATTTACTGGCGGGCATGGTCGTACCACTGATCTACGACGGAACCGTATTTCAGATGCTATCAGCAAGGCAAAGAACCAGACGGCCTTGTCCTGCCGGATTCTCTGAGATCAATTCGCAATATTGCATTGAGGTTAACGAGCGGCCCGCCCTGGATTTTCCTGATGCCGCGGTAGTTTGCGGCAATGCTGGGGGAAAACTATGTAGCTGGGCGGAGTTTTATGCAGCATGCGAGCGTGATTCAATCCATGGGTTGAATGACATGACTGGAAACTACGAATGGACCAATACAACAGCAAACGGAGATGACCATGTCCGTATGGCAGGGTGGGTGAATTGCAGAAGTGCGGGAACCAACGCCACAATCAGCACGACGCCACGTGCCTTCCGATGTTGCTATCGACGATGAAAGGTGACCCTTTACTGTTGCAGGCCTTCCGCTAACGAATGAAAAGCCTCTAATCCAAGTTCTTCGACAGTCGCTTTAGACATGGGCTTTAGATCTACATAATTCGGCGCTTCAGGAACCCGTTGACTTTGAATATCCTTTCCTAGTTTACGACCGATCAAGGCTAAGACCTCCTCATCTTTCACACTTTGAGCAGCACCTAACTCGTACACCGTGAACCCGCTTTTACTATCCAGTGCACCAATGATGACCTGAACCACTTCATTCACCTTGATGGGGTAGTACTCCTCTCCTGACCGGCCCAAGGAAACAACATCATTCTGCGTAGCAGCTTCTATCACTTCTTGCAAACGAGAGCGGACACCTGTTCCATAAAGAGAGAATAAACGCAGGATCGTTATATCCAAGCCGTGCAACCTAGCATGCACTTCTGCAAACTGCTCAGCAGCCATTTTGTTGGCCACATATGGGCTTCTCGGAGTGCGCACATAGATACCTGATTCGTCACGAACCGCCCCTGACGAAGGAAGAATGAAATGCTTTATGCCTCGCTTCCTTGCATATTCCAACATACGCAAACAGCCGGAGACATTCGTCGTGTGAAAATCCAAAACTCTCTCAAAACTTTCTGACTCGTTGGTCTCAGCGGCCAAGTGAATAACGGTATCGAAGTCAACATGATCTATCTGGTTGAAAAGTTGCTCATCCATAATACTAGCATGTATGAACGTGTAACCCGCCTCTGATTTGTCCAATCCTTTCACGTCATGCCTATCTACATTGGTAACGGAATACCCTGCCGCTAGCAGTTGTGGTATCAGTTCTTTTCCGATACAGCCATTCCCCCCAGTAACTAAAACACGTTTTGCCATGGACTCTGTTGGTTGTCAAAGCTACGAGTATTCCATTAAGCAGAAACATGTTTGGCTACCTTTGCCTCCTTGAAAAACCAGCCTCATATATTGTTGGTGTGTCACACTTTCCCGCCCTATAAAGGCATAGGGGGAAGACGTTGGGCTAAATTCGCTAAGGAGCTTGCGCGTAGAGGCTTTCGGGTCGAAGTCATTTGCGCGGAAGGGGGAACAGAACTGCTGGGCAGCTCCTGGTCAGGTGATACTGACCACAAGCACATCACTGTCCACAAGCTCCCGTTCAAGTATCCAAAGATTATCCTGAAACGCAAGCATCAGGATATTTACGAGAAGCTTGCGTATCATTTCTGGATCCGAGTTTTACCGTTTCTCACCAAAGGCAATTTTTTTGACAAGAGCGTTTTTTGGGAGAAACAGTTCACGCAAAAATTCAAGGAGATCTTCTCAAAGAATAAGATCACCCATGTAATTGCCACCGGCGCCCCTTTTAGGTTGTTGTCGTACACAGCAGACCTCAAGAACGAACTTGATTTTTTCTTGGTGAGTGACCTACGTGATGCATGGACAAATACCGTTGATTATGGCTTAGATGTAGTTCGCGACAAGCGGAAAAAGTATGAGGCTGACATGGAAGAAAAAGTCATGTTAACATCGGATAAGGTGATATTTCCACACCCCATGGTCATTGACCATATTCTGAAACGTGACGATATGAATCAGAAAAAATTCATTCGTTTGCGCCATGCAATCGACCCCGATGACATTGGAGTAAAGTCTACAGAACCCACCAGTCCTACCTTCAAAACAATGTATGCTGGCAGCATGTATGGAGGCCAAGAGGCTCAATCTTATTTTGAGGAAGTGATTAAGGCGTATAAGGAGATCAAACAGCGCAAGTTGCGGGCTAGACTTGACTTATACATTACCGAGCACAATACCATTCCGTATGAGGATATTGTTCGAGAGGAACGCTTAGACGGATTCATTTTCTTTCACGACCCAATACCGGCAAAGGAAGTATTCCGACGGATGCATCATGCCCACCTTGTACAGTTGTTCATTCCTCGGGCGAATCGAGATCTGATGGGCACCAAATTCACAGAGATCTTTCACCTGCGTAAACCCTTATTACATGTGGGCCCTGCCGGGTATGTGAGCCAATACATCACCGAACATAATCTAGGCTTATCTCTGCGCGTTGATCAACTAAGTACTCAATTGCCTGACATTGTAGCGGGAAAGACACAGATTACAATCAATCAGTCGTTCGACCTGAGCGAACACAGCCTCAGTAATATTACAGATCAACTAGTGGACTCTGTGTTGGAAATTCCTCGCTCCTCTTGAATCACATCTTGAAACAGCTTAATAAACTGTTCTGTAACCGCCGGCCAACTGAATAGTTGCCTTGCACGGTCGAAAGAATACTCCCCCATCTTCTCCCAAACCTCTGGCTTTCGTTCGCGCATACTTGTGACGGCGTCATACAAGGCGTCAACATCTCCACTGGGTAGCAAATAGCCGTTGTGCATGTTGACCTGCTCGGCAGTAGCGCCTACATCACTTACGATTATCGGACGTTTGCGTGCCATCGCTTCCAGCACGACCGTGGGCATGCCTTCAAATCTGGTTGGCAAAATCAGTGCATGACAGGTGGCATATAAATGATCTAATTGCGGATCATCAACG
The DNA here is from genome assembly GCA_964585605.1 of uncultured Weeksellaceae bacterium. Lineage (GTDB taxonomy): Bacteria > Bacteroidota > Bacteroidia > Flavobacteriales_F > PHOS-HE28 > CAZPEQ01. The sequence continues at coordinate 6,270 of CAZPEQ010000154.1, forward strand.
CGGCCATGCAAGGTAACGTTAGGGGGTA
>CAZPEQ010000155.1:0-6265 GCA_964585605.1 uncultured Weeksellaceae bacterium
ATGTTGAGTTGGCGATTAACAGTCTCCTTCGGCGGGCTCAGGGGGACAGGTAAATAGTCGAAATAGTACCCCCACCAGGACTCGAACCTGGATCTAGAGTTTAGGAAACTCTTGTTCTATCCCTTGAACTATGGGGGCAATAGGGCTTCAAATTTAATTCAGGCTAACGAACTTCACTACCCGCAGGCATTTCTTTACTCGGGCTCATGAAGCACAATTCACCCGCTTCGTTCTCAGCCATTAGGATCATTCCCTGACTCATGACACCCCGGATCTTACGGGGTTCCAAATTGCACAGGAGCAGTACCTGCGTACCGGGCAATTCTTCAGGCGTGTAATGCTTCGCGATCCCGCTAACGATCGAGCGCACTTCGGTTCCGATATCGACCTGCATGTGCAACAGTTTATCCGCCTTCTCGACCTTAACCGCTTCTTTAATAACACCTACCCGCAGGTCCATCTCCGTGAATTGATCGAAGCTGATGTTCTTCGTTTCTTCAACAGGTGTTGCTTCGTTCTCTACACTCATATCTCTTAGTCTATCTCGTTCTGCTTCTACCTCGCTGTCTTCAACACGTTTAAAAAGCAACTCCGCCGTACCCAGTTTCATACCCGCTTTCACGACATCGGCGTTCATGGCTTCATTCCATTCCAAACAACAAACCCCAAGCATGTCTTCCATCTTGGTAGCGGTTGTTGGTAAGAACGGTTTCATGACAACTTGTAACAACCCCATGATCCGCAGGCAATTGAATAGTATCGTTGCGGTCTTCTCTGGCGCGGTCTTCTGCAATTTCCACGGCTCGCTCTCGGTCAAGTATTTGTTACCGATCCGTGCCGCACTCATGGCCGTGTTCAGCGCATCTCGGAAACGGTAACGGTCGATCTCCTCGGCCACCTTATTTGGCAATGCGACCAACTGATCGATCATCGTTTGTTCATCGCTGGATAGCTCACCACATGCAGGCGCGTTTCCACCATAGTATTTATGGCAAAGTGTCATGACCCGGTTAACGAAATTGCCCAACACGGCAACCAGTTCGTTGTTGTTCCGTTCTTGGAATTCTTTCCACGTAAACTCACTGTCTCGGTATTCCGGTAATAAGGAACACAAGGTGTAGCGCAGTTCATCTTGCCGCCCGGGCCAGCGCTCCAAATACTCATGTAACCACACCGCCCAGTTGCGGCTGGTACTGATCTTCTTCTCTTCTAAATTCAAGAACTCATTGGCCGGCACATTCGTTGGCAAATTGTAGCCACCAGCAGCTTTGAGTATGATCGGAAAGATGATGCAATGAAAGACGATGTTGTCCTTGCCGATGAAATGAACCAACTCACTTTCCGGGTCTTTCCACCACTTCTCCCAATCATCCGCATGATCAGCGGCCCATTGTTTGGTTGCACTGATGTAGCCTATTGGGGCATCCATCCACACATACAAAACCTTACCATCAGCACCTTCCAAGGGCACTTGCACACCCCAGTCCAAGTCACGGGTCATGGCACGTGGTCGCAAGCCATCTTTCAACCAACTATTGCACTGCCCCAACACCTGTGGTTTCCATGCCTTCGGATCGTGGGTCTGCTCGCCATCCAAGGTGCCTTTGTTCAACCATTCCTCCATCCACTCCTGATGCTTGTCCATAGGCAAATACCAGTGGGAGGTTTCTTTCATGATCGGCTTCACACCAGAAAGTGTAGATCTGGGATCGATCAAATCGGTCGGACTCAACGCACTGCCACAGTTCTCGCATTGATCGCCGTAAGCGGCATCGTGACCGCACTTGGGGCATGTACCTGTTATATAACGATCTGCCAAAAATTGCTTGGCTTCGGGGTCGAAATACTGCTCACTCTTCTTCACCTCAAACGAGCCATTCGCCTCCAGCGTCTTGAAGAATTCCTGAGCGGTTTCGTGATGCAGCTGCTCGCTGGTGCGGTGGTAAACGTCAAAACTGATTCCGAAGCCTTCGAAGGCCCCTTTCATGAGTTCGTGGTACTTGTCCACAATCTCTTTTGGGCTCACGCCTTCCTTACGCGCTCGCATGGTGATGGCAGCGCCGTGCTCATCACTTCCACAGATGTAAAGCACATCCTTTTTTCTTAACCTGAGGGATCGAACGAAAATATCGGCTGTGAGGTACGCACCTGCAACGTGGCCGATATGTAACGGGCCGTTTGCGTAAGGCAATGCGGAGGTTACTGTATATCTCTTTGTGGTCTTTTCCACTTCTTTTCTGAACTTGGCGGCGAAGATACACACCTGCCATGCGCAAAATGATACGACCAGCATCCTTAAAAGAAGGCGATACGGTACGCGTCGTGCCTACTGCACGAGCCATTACGAAAAGTGAACTGGCAGATGGGATAAGTCTATTCCAATCATGGGGCTTGCAGGTACAGCTTGCCGCGAACGTTGGTGCTAAGCATTACCAACAAGCCGGAAGCGATGAAGACCGCGCCCGCGCATTGATCGATGCGTTCTTGGATGATACGGTACGTTGCATTTGGTGCGCACGCGGAGGCTATGGTACCGTTCGAACTTTAGCACAGTTAGACCCGCAGGTGATTACACAAAATCCCAAATGGCTGACGGGGTTCAGCGACGTTACGGCCTTGCACAACTACTTGCATCAGCTTGACGTCATGAGCATTCATGGGCAAATGCCCTTTGCCATTGGCCAGAAGACCAATGCTACGCGGGAGACGCTTCGGCAAGTCCTTTTCGGGGATTCCCCAACCATTCAATCAGCGCCGCACAAGCACAATCAGATCGGAGAGGCAGAAGGAGAGCTTGTTGGAGGAAACCTCTCCATACTTTATTCCTTACGCGGTTCTGCTTTTGACCTAGACGTAAAGGGTAAGATCCTATTCTTGGAGGATCTAGATGAATTGTACTACCACCTGGATCGCATGGCGCAAAACCTGAAGGTTTCGCAATGGGATCAACAGATCGCTGGGCTGGTAGTGGGCGGCATGACAGATATGTGGGATAAAAATGAAAAAGACCCTTTCGGGTCTGGGGCAGAAGAAATTCTATTGGACGCACTGGGCTCGGCCACAATTCCCATCGCATTCGGTTTTCCTGCTGGGCATGGAACTGACAACCAGGCCTTGGTATTCGGGCAAAAAACAAAGCTGAGCGTAAGCAACCTAGGTGCTCAGCTCAGCTTTGAAAATTCGTCTGCTTGAAACGCTTAGTTACGCTCGAACTTGGTAAAGCCTGTTGGAATGCGGAACAAGTCCTCAGCCAATTTCTGTGGTGTTACCTTTTCTACTTGCAATGTGCTGATCACACTGCCATCTACCTTCGTTTCAACACCTTGCATGGCGAATACACCGCTTGCATCAGGAACCTCCAAGAAATAGACTGCTTGCTCGTCCTTTCTATTCAAGGTGCGCAGCATAGGAATGAAGAAGTCAAAAGCATCATCAGCAACCCAGTACGTAACTTTTCGGTCTGCCGCTGCATTTGAAACAACCCATTTTTTACACTGATAACCAGCAACTTGCTTGGATTCGGCTGTTTTCTGAACCTTCACATCAACGTCCTTAGGTAAACGCATGTTCGGGACATCCATGAACAACTTGCGCTCAGGACTAATGGCCATCACCTTGCGGTCATGATTATCTACAAGCATAATACCTTGGATAACGCCTTTGTCGCTCAATTCTTCAATGCGAACGTAGTCGTTCTTCACGTAATACTTGTATGTGGTGCTTACTGGGCCAGTAGTCTTACTGAACTCAATAACACCTTCAAAACTCTGTGCTGAAACAGTGGCTGTTCCAACGATTGCTGTGAGGAGCAGTGTAGAGATCAACTGTGGGAAATTCATATTCGTTTTTTTGTTTGGGCTTTGGTCAAGCAGACGAAAGCCATTATTCAGCCTTTTTGAACGAAATGCCCGCACAAAGGGTTGCATATTTGCCTGACTTTGATGAACAGGAAGCAAGAATTCGGTCATGCAGGCGAGGAATTAGCCACACAATTCCTGCGGCAAAAGGGACATACCATCCTTGAACGTAATTGGCGTGCAGGTAAGGATGAGATAGATATTATCTCGCAAATCGATTCTTTCTTGGTCATTACAGAAGTAAAAACCCGTTCATCCAACCATTTCATGAATCCAGAAGATGCTGTGGACGATCGCAAGCAGAAATGCCTGATGCGCGCTGCTGAACAGTATATTTTCGAAAGCAAGGTGGATAAGGAACTGCGTTTTGACATTATCAGCGTTATTTCAAATAGTGGAGAACAAGCCGTCTTCCATATTGAAGACGCTTTCTACGCAACGTTGGAATGAGTGATAGAGAAAAACGGCGTGACCGTCCCTTCAAGGGGAAAAGCCACTTTAAGAAAAGGCCTAAGCATGCGGAAAGTGATACGCCGTCGAAATCGAGCAATGGGCCTATTCGACTGAATAAATACGTTGCGCAAGCTGGTGTCTGTTCGCGCCGCGAGGCCGATCAACTCATTGCGAACGGCGAAATAACCGTGAACGGCAAGGTCGTTACGGAGTTAGGGGTTAAAGTATCCTTGAAAGACAAGGTGGTTTATGGTGGAAAGCACTTGAACCCAGAATCCTTTCGCTACATTCTGCTGAATAAACCGAAAGACCACATCACGTCCACGAAGGATGAGAAGGGACGTAAAACGGTGATGCATATCGTTCGTAATGCCTGTACCGAACGAATTTATCCAGTGGGTCAACTCGATCGCAATACGACAGGGGTTTTGCTACTCACTAACGATGGGGCCATGGCTAAGAAGCTCACCCACCCGCTGAACGGTGCGGAGAAACTGTATCATGTTGTATTAGACAAAGCGGTTACCAAAGCGTCGTTATTGCAGTTGACCGAAGGGCTTGAGTTAGAAGATGGCTTGGCCAGCGCAACAGAAGCTGCTTTCGTTGGCCGAAAGCGAAAAGAAGTGGGCATACGGGTCTGTTCCGGCAAAAATCGAATCGTAAGACGCATGTTCGCTCACCTCGGTTATACTGTTGAAAAATTAGATCGGGTCTTATTCGCAGGGCTTACCAAAAAGGAACTGGAGCGCGGCCGGTGGCGGCATTTAACAGAAAAAGAAGTAGGTTTCTTGCGCCGAAAGCGCTGATCAGCCGTTCCGGCACGTTATTGGTTCATAACACCTTCCTGTTAACGTACTTACTCAGGTATACTTAAAGTACTTACCTGAACCCAGTAGCTTAGCTTGTTCATGCCTCGACTCGTGCGAAAAATAGCGATCACCTTAGGTTCTTTCCTGCTGCTCATGGTAGCGGCATCCCTTGTGATGAGCACGCTATTTGAAGAGCAGATCAGCGCCAAGATCAAGGTCGCCATCAACACGCAGCTACGCGCCCCCTTTACGAGCGCCGCTATGAAGCTGGATATCTTTCGGCATTTCCCCAATGCGTCTATCCACGTAGAAGATGTCCTGATCAAGGAGGCCCTACCCGAAAAAGTCTTTGCCGATACGCTTTTGTTTGCGGAAGACCTCTACCTCGAATTCGGCTTGTTGGATATTTTCGGTGGAGAGGTGACCATTCGAGAGATCAGCGCATCGGACGTACTCTTGCGAACGGGTATTGACATTGATGGCTCGCCGAACTACCAAGTGTGGTCAACGGATTCGACAAGTAGCAGCAAGGCCGTTGATCTTGAATTGATCCAGTTGAACGACCTCACCTTGACCTACCAGGACATTCCTGGAGGAGTGAACCTCGCTGCCCATTCCGAAAGTCTGCAACTGGCAGGACTATTCAATAACGCGGGAAACAAATTCGATATACAGGGTGAAGTGTTATTCGACTCGCTCGTCGTAGCTCAAAAACGCTACTTGGAAAAACTAGACACCGAATTGGATCTTACCTTATTGCTTCCTGAAGACAAGCACGAGTACTTACGCATTGAGAACGGCGGGGTCGTCGTGAATGGCGTTGCCTTGAACACCAGCGTTGTGTGGAATGAGCACCAAGGCGACGAGCACATTGCCGTTCGGCTGCAAGGCACAGCCGTTGATCTGGAAGGCACTGCATCGCTGATCCCCGAATTCGGCCCTTACCTGATCGAGCATTACGGAATCAAGGGCACTTCAGATATCGACGTGTTGTATGCAGGTAATTTAGACGTAAAAGCAGGGCCTGAATTCGATATTAGGCTGAACGTCGTGGACGGCCGAATGAAGGAACGAAACACGGGAGTGACTTTCCAGGACATTGCGGTGAAAGGAGGATTTATTGTTAGCGGGAACGGAACCTTAAGC
>CAZPEQ010000156.1:0-6251 GCA_964585605.1 uncultured Weeksellaceae bacterium
GAGAATCCACCTCAAAGAGCAGGCTGTAAGAACCACATCCACCGATGTGTTCCATGTGCGCGTAAATGGTGTCATTGGCCAGGCAAGAGGCAGATAAGCTCAATTCGCCCGTACTAACTGCAGAAATACCTAGTGAGGTACCATTTTTGAGGAACAAGCGCAGGCGCATGCTCATGGTGGAATCAGCAACGGCAGAGATGGTGATGTTACCATCATCGCCCGCTATTAATCCATAGTAATCATCTAGATCTGAAATGTTGAAACCGTTGTACCCCATTCGCCCTTCTACCGTATCGTCGGGATCTAAAAAGATATTGGCCAGTGCAATGGAATTATTGGGTTCCACATCTTGGTTATGTGTAGGTGGAGAATCCACCTCAAAGAGCAAACTGTAGGAACCACATCCAGTAAGGTGCTCCATTTGCGCGTAAATGGTGTCATTGGCCAGGCAAGAGGCAGATAAGCTCAATTCGCCAGTACTAGCTGCAGAAATACCTAGTGAGGTACCATTTTTGAGGAATAAGCGCAGGCGCATGCTCATAGAAGAATCAGCAACGACCGAGATGGTGATATTGCCATCATCGCCCGCTATTAACCCATAGTAATCGTCAAATTCACCGTATCCAAGGTGACCAGTTTCCAGGTCATTGGGAGCCATGAAAACCTGCGCTTGGGCAATGGTGTTGTTGGGTTCTGTATCGACAGATAGCGCTGGAGGAGCGAGATTATTGGTTAATACGTAACTGCCTGATCCACCGAGATGCTCTACTTGGATAAAGTAGCTTCCTGGTGGCAAACAAACCGCTTCCATAGAAGTTATCCCTGGGCCAGCAACCGATGATGATGTGCCTAGCGACGATCCGGTCATGGTAAGTATGCGAACCCTTGCTGTCAGGCCAGGACCTATATCGGCTGTAGCCGTTAAGTTGCCATTTTCATTGAGGACTACCTCGAAGAAATCGTCTGCGTCATTCGTGGGGTTAACGAACAGGTCTCCAGTGACCATGCCATTGAGTGCCAATGGAGAAGCTGTTGTAATCGTGTTGTTGGGTTCTGTTTCCGTTTGCGCACTTATCGACAAGGGAATTGCCAGAAGTGAACAGAAGAACCAGCGAAGTAAGGATCGTTTCATTGTCTAAGTGTTTAGTGGCCCCAAATTGAAGGAAATGAAGAAAGCGGGTCAATCACGAATATTCGTGATAGCGGATCAATACCTATGAAGGAGTGTTCCATCGGTTCGGGCTTTGGTTTGTCCTTTAATCGGGTTCACCAGCAAAACGTGAACGATCATGAAAAAAAAATTACCTAGCCGTTCAATCGTGTTGATTTGTAGGAGAATATGGAGCCGTACCTAATCAGTACTTTCATCGTGTTCACATTTCAGCTCTATCCTCGATTAGTAGTTAACCATAGCTCAACAACATGCGAAATGGATCTGAACGATATAACAACTGGACGAGATCTCGTATTATCGTATCAGCGCAAGTACTTCAAATTTGTCAGAGAGAGAGGATCCATATTCGGGCTCGGCTAAGGTTGAGTCATTTTCACACGCATTTCCGGCGATTGATGTCTCCACCTTCTATGCCGACTGTTTTCCTACAGTTAGGAAGTATGTTATGGAGAACAGCGGTACCGAAGCCGATGCGGAAGACGTATTCCAGGAGGCTATGGCGATCCTGTGGCTTAAATGCTCAAAAGGAGATATACGTGCAGGCTCCGATTCCAATTTGGGCGGGTACGTTTTTCGTATTGCAAAATTTAAATGGCTCGATCAAGTGAGGTCAGCACGAAATAGAACGACCTCCGGGGTGGAACTTGACGAAAATACAGCGGAGTTGCAAGAGGCGGGGGAATTGGAGGAACGTATTGCATTCTTACAATCACTATACGGCCAGTTAGATGAAAAATGCCAGCATGTGCTGGATATGTTCTACTACGAGAAAAAAGACCTCAGGACCATTGCTGCTGCGATCGGCGTTGATGAAAGCAGCGTGCGCACGATCAAGTACCGTTGTATGATGAAGCTCAGGAAATTTAATGCACGTTCTCTTAATGATCACGACACATGAGTAAGGAGATCGATCAGCAGTTGTTTGAACGCATTGAAGCATATATCATGGATTCGATGTCAGCCGAAGAACGCCATGATTTTGAGTTGGACCTGAAGAACGACCCAGAGCTACGAGAAGAACTGCGTGTACAACAGGAAAGTACTTTGGCAGTGGGATTGGGGGGCTTTTCCAAGGAGCTGAAAAAGATCAGGGGAACAGCTGAAGATGGCACGATACCTATCGAGTCTGGCAGGAGAAAGTCCATTCAGCCGTGGTTGGGGATTGCCGCTGGTTTTGTACTGCTTTTTGGGTTGTTCACTTGGCTAAATTCAGGTTCGCAGCATGAACAGCTATTTGCAGCGTATTACGAAGTGGATCCCGGCTTGCCTGTGCCCATGAGTGCGAATGATGATATTGCATTTCATGATGCAATGGTCGATTTTAAGATGGGCAAATTCGCGCTTGCAATTGAGAAATGGAGCGCATTGCATATCGCAAATGAGGCCAATGATACATTGGCATTTTACTTGGGATGTGCTGAAATTGAGCAGGGAAATGACAAGGAGGCATTGGATTGGTTCTCCAAAATGAGAGCGGAACAGGGCAAGATTTATCACAAGGCAAATTGGTATAGCCTACTGGCGAAGACCCGGTCGGGTGATACGGCAGGAGCTTTAGCACAAACCATTGCGGAAGATTCCCCTTTTTACCTGAAGGCGCAAGCACTGAAAAGCAAGTTGGCGGAGTAATGAAGGCGATAGCTTGTGTTGTTGTTTTCGTCTTGTCTACAACGATAAGTATAGCACAACAAGAGCTTGATTTGGTGCATAGGGATTCACTGATAACGCAGGCTTACCAGGCAGAGCAATATGCGAAAGTGGTCAGTTTGGTGAATGCGCAATTGATCGCTGCAGAACACACAATTTGGAAAGACAGTGTATACCAATACTGCTATAGCTATGCGCGCGCCGTGTGGAAAACAGAAGGTGTTGAACAAGGAAAGGCCGCGGCCTACCGCTTTGTGGAACAGGTGGAAGAGCAGGATAAAGATCCAGCACACCAGATCGCTGCGCTGGGCGACCTGAGTTGGTTGCTTTATGAATTTGGTTTTTTGAAAGAGTGCTTGACTGTTGATTCATCGGCAATGGTCATTGCTGACGCCAACCCCCAACTTTCAGCTCACGTGCGTGGCAAAGCAAGCCATTATGTGGGTTTTGACGCCGCGGCACTTGGTGATCATGCAAAAGCGGCTATCTACTTTCAAAAGGCGGTGGATATCTACAGTAGTTCAGGCGATAGCTTGAATATTGTGTTGGCGGAAAGTCACAATGGTTTAGGATCATCGTTTTGGCAATTAGGAAAGAATGAAGAAGCAGAAAAGCACTACCTATTGTCTTTAGATTATTTGGGAGATAGCGAGGAGCTTGACGTGGTTAACAGAAAAGCATCTGCGCTGGGAAACTTGGCTTTGTTGTGGGAAGATGCGGGAAACTTGACCAGAAGTTTAGAGTACGCGAAGAAGAACATATACATCAAGAACTGGATCATCGAAAATGCGGAAAATCCCGCAACGCGAGATGAAGCCTACTATGGTCGGTCGATCACTTATGCAAATGCGGCGGAACTGTATTATTCTGTGGGTGATCATGGTGCGTGTCGAAAGCTATTGGAATTGGCGCGCGAAGACCGCAGGCAGGTCTTAGAAGTCGGTGACCCCAAATTACTCGCACTCGAAGAGCGTTTTGCGGATCTGGAACGTGAATTGGGCAACTACGATAAGGCGGAAGCATTGGTAGATACTTACCTGAATTCTATTGAGGAACGTGTGGGTCGTACTAGTGATCAATGGGTGAATGCCATGTTCAAGAAAGCTGAGGTCGTGGCTGATCGGGGAGAATATGCACGTGCGCGGAGTTTGTTAACCGAGGCTATAGAGGTGCAAGTCAAATTCCGAGAAGAACGAACAGACCCCTTGCTTGCCAGGGCCTTGTTGCAAAGGGCTGCCACTTATTTGGCAACGAAGGATAGTGAATTAGCATTGCATGATGCTGAAAAAGCCAAGGTCATTTATGCAAGGATTTATGGATCAGAGCAGCGAAAAACGATGCGTGCGGAATTGATGGAGTGTGAGGCACTGCTGGCACTCCGTGCTGATTCTGCTGCTCATGCGCAGGCCATTGCGATCCTTGAGAAGCTGGCCGAACAAGGCAATGATTCGGTTGGAGGAAGGAAATATGCCTTACCTCATCTTTATGGGAGGGCTGTGCTGTACAAGGTGATGGCTGCACGTAAAATCAATTTAGGTAATGCTGAAACGTATTTACTGGAATTAGAAAGAGCGGTGCAGCGCATTGAGAGAGCAAGTTGGGGTTTGCAAGATGCAGAGTCGAAATTGATACTGTTCGATTCGCAACAAAGGCTATTCACTTTAGCGCAGCAGATCGCATTTCAAGCATATAAGACTTCTGGTGACCCTCGTTGGCAGAGTCGGTTGTTAAGCTTTTCGGAGTTAAACAGATCCATCTTATTGAAGGGCAAATTGAACGAAATGAATGGGATGTTCTTTGGTAATATTCCAGATAGTTTGCTCGCTAAAGAAGGGGAATTGAGGACGGCTTTCTCTGATGATGAAGAAGTAGAGACCGCGTTGATCTCGATGACTCAGTCGGAACAAGAGTTGCAAGACCTGCTGGATACCTATGAATCAGAATACCCCGCTTATTTTGAATTAAGGTATGGTGGTACTTCTGTGAATATCGAACAAATACAAAAGGAGTTACTAGGAGAGAGGCAAACGGTAGTGGCCTTCTCAGCAGCAGATACATCGCTGAACGTCGTGTTGGTCAACAAGACAAATGCTGAACTTCTAAGCGTTTCTCGGTCAGGGTTATCCGTTGTTATTTCTCAGTTAAATGAAGCGGTGAAAGCGCAGGATATGGATACTTATCTGGACTTGTCGCATCATATCTATGAACAAGTATTTCAGCCGATCACGCAGTTTGACCTGCAACAGGAGTTGTTGATCATTCCTGATGAGGAATTGCATTACTTGAATTTTGAAATGTTACTGGATAAGGCTAGTACACCGCTTAACTATGTTCAGCACACGCTCATTCAGGATTATACATTCTCCTATTTGCTTTCTGCAACGACGGCATTGCGATTCAAACAGTTGAATACAGGTAAGGCCTCCGGCGTGTTGGCGTTAGCGCCTGGTTTTTCAGATGAGTTGAAGAAGAATTACGTGAGCCGTTCTGTCGATAGCGCGACTATTGACCATGACTACCTGAATTTCATTCAGCAGCCATTTGCTATGCGAACAGCTGATGAATTAAACAACTTCTTTCAAACCAGAACGCTGCTTGCGGAAGAAGCCACGGAAGAGAATTTTAAACGACTAGCGAAAGATCACCGGATCATTCACCTAGGTACACACGCAGAACTGAATAACGTGTCGCCGATGTATTCGCGCTTGGTGATGAGTCAAACAGCAGGTGCTGATGAAGATGGGTACCTTCATACCTACGAGATCTATGGCTTGGAACTCAACGCCGAATTAGCTGTATTAAGTGCGTGCGAGACGGGGCTGGGGAAGCAGTATGGTAGTGAGGGGATTCAATCCTTAGCTCATGGATTTGCGTATGCAGGATGCCCGAGCTTGGTGATGTCTTTATGGCAGATCGATGAAAAAACATCAGCTACCATTACCTCGACGTTCTATGAGGAGTTGACAAAAGGAGAATCGAAGAATATCGCACTTAGAAATGCGAAATTGAAGTTCTTGGCAGAAGCGAGTACGGAGTTGCAGTTCCCATACTATTGGGCTGGAATTTTATTGGTAGGGGACACTACTCCAATCTCTGTATCTCCAGTATTCAGTTGGAAATGGATCGCAGGAGGACTTGTGATCATACTTATGCTGTTCCTGTTGTGGCGATTCCCCTTTAGGAAGACAGGATAATAGACTTCTGCTTGTTTTCTGACATACCCTACGCCTCAAATTTCAAGGCACACGGCGGAAGCACAGTTACAAACTTGAGTTTAAGACACGTGCATAAAACAACTGCCCGCTTAGGCTTTAAAAAGAACAACCCCGGCGCTTTTAACGCAGGGGTTGTTCTTTTTATAAACGTCTCGTTGCCTTACTGCACGATCAACAACTTGTTCATTGTTGTATCGTTGATCATTACCGTTACC
>CAZPEQ010000157.1:0-6235 GCA_964585605.1 uncultured Weeksellaceae bacterium
GCGTTGGTTACCATGTGTGTTGGTGTTGGTCAAGGGTACGCAGCAGTGATCGAGCGAGTGTGATGGCCACCCAATGGAGACTTTTTCAAGGATTTACAGACCCTGGTCTGGCCCAAGAATTAGCCGAACTCTTAGCTGCCAACGACATTCCGTATCAGCTAGTGGACAATAGTTACTCCATAGATGCTAGCTTTTCCTACAGTGAATTGAACAAAGAGGCTCAAGTACTGATCCCCAAAGATCTTTTCGACCAAGCCTATGCCGTTCTGGACACTTCGTTGAGCGATGATGTTTGTTCCGCAGGCTCCGACCATTACTTGTTCGACTTTTCAACGGACGAATTGAGCGAGCTCCTGCACAAGGCGGATGAGTGGAGTCGTTTTGACCTATTGCTCGCGCAACGTATCCTCCAAGAACGAGGAGTCGCTGTGAGTAGATCCGAACTGGATCGCATGCGCGAAGACAGGATGCAAGCGCTCAAGAAGAATAAATGGAACATTTCTTTGCCACTCACCGCCGCACTAACCTGTTTTGGAATCGGCTTCTTCATTCTGCAACTCGCCTGCTGGAGTTGCGGAACGCTGACCGGATGGTATATCTGGAAAGGAAAACGAACTCTTCCCCATGGAGAAAAAAGCTATGCCTTTAGCCCTAAGGCAAGAGACACTGGAATGGTGCTATTCGCAGTTGGTTGCATCCTCGTATTCACCTCTCTGGTGCTGTACTACAAAAGTGTATTCTGACCATTCTCCGCTGCTCGTATCCGCTACCGATTTGTTCTTGACGCCCTAGCGCAGTGGTTTCGGCTAGCGATGTGCCATTTTACCTAGTCCTCGCAACAGCAGACATTCGACGCCTCAGAAGTATCTTGTGCCAAACGAATCCTTCTAAAGATGAACAAACTTGTACCTGCTATTCTTTTAGCTACCGGACTGCTTAATTCCAATGCTTTTGGTCAAGATCAGGCCAGAGAAACCATCAAACAAGGGAATAATCAGAAGGTCATTACAGGGACCGCATTTGGCATGTATGACGGAACAAAGTCTGCCAAAGCGCAAGCGCTGTTCGATGAAGCTTTGAATGCCACTCAACAAGGAGAATACAGTAAAGCGAAAAAACTCTACGACAAGGCAATCAAGGAAGATCCTAAGTTTGTTGAAGCTTATGACAATGTGGGTGTTGTATGCCGAAAGTTAGAGAAATACGACGAGGCCATCTCTTATTACCTGAAGTCCACGGAGCTTTATCCGGAAGGCATAATGGCCTATCAAAACCTAGGTACAGTATACGGTTTACAGGGTAAACATACCGACGCTTTTAATGCCTATAAACGCATCAGTGAAATAGCACCAGAAGACGCGGAAGGCTGGTTTGGGATGGCAAATACAAGTTTGACCATGCAAAATTTCAGCGAAGCCGTGACGTACGCGAAGAAGGCGCTCGAAATTTATGTTGAAGAAGAATCACATCATCTAGGAGATGGTTATCACCTGCTCGGACTAGCCCATTATTATAATGATGAAAATGAAGCAGCGAGAAAGAACCTGTCAAAAGCAAAGGAACTTGGTGCGCACGTACACCCTCAAGTAGAAAGAGAAGTATTCCCTTCGGATAATGAAAGTGATTCAGGAAGCCGCAGTGTTGATCTGAACATGAAAACAACTGAAGATTATAGAGAGCTTGAACCAACGATAGTAGAAGCCTACAACTGGTATATAAATGCGCCTATTGGTGCCAACCCCGAAAATAGGAAAGCGATCGGGGCACTGCTCATCACATGGCTAACAGGTACACCAGATGTTACTGTAGAAATTTCAGAAGAGTTAGTTCCTTACATGAAATGCGAAGAATGTTTGGTCGCGTTCATGGGTGCCTATGCTAAATACGCCATAGAGCATAAGGAAGGAACGTTGGATGGATACAAGGCGAATGTGTTCGCCACGGAGGAAGTCATAGACTTCTACACGAACAACAAAAAAGAACTTAAGAAGAACAAGAAATTGGAAGAATTCATTGAAATGAGTAAGTCAGGAAAGTTGAGGGCTTACTTGAAAAAGCTAAGCAACTGAGCACTAATAAGAAGGTTGATACTTCTGCCCTTCACGCCCTGTACTGACTCATATACCTACCTTTACGCGCTATGAAAAAAGTAGCAGCATTCGGAGCCAGCAGCAGCAAAAATTCAATCAATCAGCGGCTTGCAGCATACGCAGGATCACTGATCAACGATTGCAAGGTTGATCTACTCGACCTGAACGATTTTGAGATGCCGATCTACAGCATTGATAAGGAAGCGGAGATCGGGATACCGGCTGCTGCGAAAGCGTTCAAGGATCGCCTACGCACAGCTGACGGTATCATCATTTCTTTTGCGGAACACAACGGCAGCTATACAGCCGCATTCAAAAATATTTACGATTGGGCTTCCCGCGTGGAAAAAGAGATTTGGCTGCATAAACCCATGTTGCTCTTAGCTACCTCCCCTGGAGGGAATGGTGCCTGCAATGTTTTGGCCAGTGCCGTGAACGAATTCCCTCATCGCCAAGCAAACGTTGTGGGCCACTTCAGCCTGCCTTCATTCGGCGACAATTTCGGAGATAGCGGTATTCCAAACTCGGAGTTAAAAGAGCAACTGCTGGTAGAAGTGCGAAAACTAGAAGCCGCATTTTAAATGCGCGAACTCAGCCTCTTGCTGGTTCTCTGGTTCGTTGGTTTGCTGCATGCCCAAGACTTCAGCATGCATGATGAGCAGTATGCCAATAAGTTCAACTATAAGGTGTACGGGAAAGAACGGGTAGTGCGCACCTATTGGAATTACGTAGTTAGTGAGGATACGGAAGGAAACTTCGTGTTGCGGGTTTTCTACCCCGAAAAAGAACTACTGACCAAGTATATGACCTTCGCTGATGAAGAACTGAATACACCACATGGAACGCTTATGACGTGGTGGGACAATGGATCACTGCGAACCAAGGGAGCCTTTACGTACGGTGAAGAAACAGGAAATTGGGAGATAGCTACGTTTCAAGGATCTAAGGAAATAGGGCCATATGAACATGGCCACAAAGAAGGAACGTGGAAAGAGTTCAATAACGAAGGAGAATTGACAGCGAGAGGAGTTTATGTCTTAGACCAGCGACATGGCCGTTGGGATCATTACGACAAGGGGAAGGTTGAACGCGTGTACAACTATCGAAACGGAAAAAAACATAACTGGCAAATCTCGTACGATACTGCCAGTACGTGCATAGACTCTTCGCTCTATCACGAAGGAGAATTTCAACTGCGCCGATCATGTGTATCCAAGGACGGAGATAAAAAGGACAACGTTCGCGTAGACACAATAGTAGAACAAATGCCTTGTTTCATAGGTAAGAAAAAGAACAAACGAGCCCAGCGAAAAAGTTGCCAAGAACGCTTGTTCGCTTATTTAGCTTCTGAGTTGACATATCCCAAAAGCCTAATTGACCTGGGCATTTCAGGAACCGCTTACATGACCTTTGTCGTAAATGAAGAAGGCCAGGTTACCGAGATTGAAGCACTTAGTGGCGTATGTGCAGATATGGAGGCGGAATGCCGTCGTATTTTGACTAACATGCCTGCCTGGAGGCCTGGCACACAAAGAAGGAAACCCGTTAAAGTCAGTTACAACCTACCGCTGAAATTCTCCCTCCGATGATCGGAAAACGATACGCTTCGTGATCTCATTCTGACCATAGTAAACGCGCGTTATATAGTTCCCCTCAGGAACCAAGTAATTGAGTTTCTCCTTGCCGGTGCCTTGAAAGCCGAAAAGCATTTTACTCCACAGCACGCCCCCTGACTTCGTCAAGAATTGCAATTCAATATCGGCAGGCAAAGCACTGCCGTATTCAATCAACACAACACCATCCTTATGTGACAACTCAAACTCCACCTGATTAGGTACGTCTAACGATGCGAGGTCTTGGCTACTAGCACCAAGTTCTTGCCCTAAGCCCGAGAGGCCTAAGGAACAACAAACCAGCATGATGAACAGTTTCTCCATGAGAATGCGCTAGGTCCTTTATACGCAAGAAGGAGGAAGAAGTTACCCGCCTCCTAGTAGATCTTCAGTATTCGCTTCAGTGAAGATACGATACTCGTAGCTAGAATAGCACCTAGCGTGGCTAAGAACATGTCTTTCTGTGCATCCCAAATATCTCCTTGGCTACCCAAATAGGCGGCTCCTTGCGCCGTAAAGAACACATCTGCTACTGCCCATTCAACCAACTCATACAAACCACTGACTGATAAAGTGATCTCTATAGGCAAGGCCCACCCCACCCATTTTGCAAAACCCAGTTGAACCAGGAATAGCTCGCGCATGGGATAAGCCAATAAGAATCCGAAACTGAAATGGACAATGCGATCGTAGTGGTTCCGGCCTAAGTCAAAGGTCTCCATCAACCAATATCCGAACGGGTTTTCAGCGTACGTGTGCATAGCCCCGTACACATGTAGACACAGGTAAACGAACATTAACAAATAACTGAGGTCGCTGAATTGCCGTTTCCGGTAGCCGTAAATCAAATACCCCAGAAACGCGAACACCAAGGCATTTTCAAGGAACCAATTCGCATGATCTGTTGTTCCCACATAAGTCCACACCCAGAGGGCCATGAACGATATGGCGAAAAATTGCAGTAGTCTGTTCTTTCCAAAAGGGATACGAAAATCAGAGATGGCGTTAGAGAATGGCATTTCAGTATGGTGGTTAGAAGCTCAAAGTAGGCAATGGCGTTTTACCTATTATCTTGTCTATCCATGCGTTTTTCACACTTACTTCTTGCTGTAGTGGCAATTTTGGCGTGTAACCGAATGCCTACTACCGACGCAGGCAAGCGTTTTACAGATAGCAGTCTGCGCATAGTGAATGCTATAGATCATAGCAGCAATAACGGGGCATGGTTCTCTGATATGGGTGCAGAAATAGGCTTCAAGTTGCGACAGCCTCCTCGTATTGGTTTTCGCGGTTCACGTTTGGCAACGAAAGAACCAGAAGATGCGCTTTCAACCGACATTTCCTTCCGCTTAGAAATTGATGGCATTGATCGAAGCCGTGATGCTCAGATCGAGCAATACGCTGAGCCTGGAATGCTCGTTCAAAGATTGACCTGGCCAGAATTTTATGTTGAACTGCGCCTGTTCTTCATGAGTTCAGATATTGCCCTGATCGATATGAACGCGCAGAACATTACAAATCGACGGTTGACGGTAGACTTCATTTGGCCAACCGCATCAGGCTTTACTGTAGACTCTTTGATCCACTACCCGCCTACAAAAAACACCTTGCACGATACAAATTTCACCCCACAGCGCATAAACTTCCTCAGCTATGAACACAGGATCTTGCAATGGATCATACAAGACGAAGCCGATGACATCTTTCACGCAGCTGAGCCACATAGACCCTTGGCAGGAAGTAATTCGTTCAATGACAATTGTACTGTTTGGCGAAAACGAACTGCGCTGCTTGCACAGGTCCAACAAAAGCGCCTGGCCACGCAGTGTTTGCAATTGTTCTACGGCCAACAAACTCCCAACCACGCCTTACTTGATTCGCTCATAATGGGCTATCCACATACACGACTGCCTACCGATGGAGTCTTCTCTTTGGTCAATAACGCGGAGCTGACAGCCCTTTCCCGAAACCATGAAACGGCACAGAAACGGCTCTTGAAGGACCCTTCCCTTGTGGAGAACGTGCTGGCATCAGTGCTCTTCCCTGATAGCGCCTCTTGATTGTTCACATAATGCTGTTCTGCTTTTTACCAATTTAAAATCGAAACAGATTCTAGTTCAGGTAGTTTCGCTACAATGGGCAAAACGATCATTGTTTCCAACCGCTTACCGATCCGCCTTGAGGTTAAGCAAGGCGACCTGCATTACGTACCGTCTGAAGGAGGGTTGGCAACGGGCCTCGGGTCGATCTATAAAGAGGGTGATAACATCTGGATCGGTTGGCCCGGAAAACCCATTGCAGATGAGCGGAAGGAAGAAGTTGTAGACGCCCTCGCGGAGCATAACATGCAACCCGTTTTTCTTACGGAAAAGGACATAGAGGATTACTACCTCGGATTCAGCAACGAAACACTATGGCCAGCGTTCCACTATTTCGTCCAACACGTTAAGTTCAATGCCGTCCATTGGGACGCGTACGTGCGGGCGAATCAAAAATTCGCCGATGCCATTTTGCACGCACTGGACCCTAGTG
>CAZPEQ010000158.1:0-6204 GCA_964585605.1 uncultured Weeksellaceae bacterium
AACAACTGCGGTATCCACTAATGCTAGACTGCCCATGACTTGGTCGTTGCAGTTGGCAGTGGTTCCATCTAAGCTATAAGCAGGGGAAACAGTGATCCCATCACAATCACGGTATATGACCAGTGTGAATTCATAGTCCATCCCTCCTACGCACTTATACGCCAATTCTCCACCCATAAGGTGTGAGGCATTTGCTGTGGGAGAGAGGATTAAAAGGAGAGAGAATGCCAATAAGGCTTTGTACAAGTGTTTCATGTTCAGGTCAGTTTGGTCAGTTAAATATAAGACGGCTGACTAGGCGAATACGTTGCCTCCTTGAAAAAAAAATACTGAAAATCAGCTAGATACAGTGCTTAGCAAGCGAACTAACTTGGAAGGCTGTGCACTACGGCTGATCAAAATCTACCACGACTCTTCCACTGCGTGGGTGGGTTTGGCAGGTAAGCACGTAGCCGTCCTCTACCTCTCCATCGGTCAATGCATAGTTCATATTCATGTGCACTTCCCCTTCCATTACTTTGGCCTTACATGTAGCGCATACAGCCCCTTTGCATGCGAACGGCGCATCCATGCCACTCTCCAGTGCCATATCCAGAACTGAATCTCCATTCGGATCCATTTCGATCTCCATCTCATCGCCATCGATAATGACCTTCACCATGGCCTTTCCATCCATGGCAACCGGCGTGGCAGGCTTCTCTTCTTGTGCTGATTCCACTGGCGTGGTGAAAAGCTCTATATGAATACGTTCACGGGCCACGTTCTTCGCCTCCAGAACACCTTTCACATTCATCATCATGTCATAAGGGCCACAGATAAAGTGCTCCTTATCTTCTCCTTCTCCGCCAAACCGTTCTATCAACAATGCTGCTTTCTCCGCGCTGATTTGACCGTTGTACAGTGGGTCTTCATGATTCCCTTTGCTTAGGATGTGATGCACCTGCAACCGCGCACTATGAGTTTCAACCAGATCCGCCAATTCCTGTTTGAACACAATACTCTCTGTATTACTATTTCCGTAAAAAAGCACTACTCGGCTATTGGGTTCAGTCAACAATACGGTCTTCAGAATAGAATGGATCGGTGTGATGCCACTACCTGCTGCAAACAGCACATACACCTTCGCATGCTCAGCATTCATGGGCGAATGAAAACCGCCCATAGGTTCCATTACGCTTAACGTATCTCCCGGCTTCAGTTCACGCAAAAGATGCGTAGATACACGTCCATCAGGTACCTGCTTCACAGCGATTCGTAATCCCTCTTCCTGTGGCGAACTACATAAAGAATAGGAACGACGTAGTTCTTTGCCATTCACCAGTACATTCAACGTCAAGTACTGCCCTTGTATGTAGCGAAATTGTTCGGCTTTCTCCGCAGGAACCTGCAAACCGATGGATATGCACCGATCCGTTTCCCGTTTTACATCACCCACTACCAGCTCATGAAATCCTGCCATTGTCGAAATAATCCTGTTCCGTGTTTGAGAAGGGCGCAAAAATAACCCGATCAACATAACTATATGATGGAGGTATAACCCCAGACGAACATTATATGTTCAAAACGGTTTACAACTAGCAAGATATGGCTTCGTGCTACCGTATCTTCGCAAAATCCACCTATAGAATAACTTGTATGACCGAGGAAAGGAATTTTGAAGACCTCTTCGACCAGAAGATCGAGAGGGAGCAAAAAATAGAACCGAAAGACTGGATGCCAGATGCTTATCGGAAGACGTTAATTCGGCAGATAAGTCAACATGCGCACAGTGAGATCGTTGGTATGCTCCCTGAAGGGAATTGGATAACCCGTGCGCCTTCACTTCGTCGTAAAGTAGCCTTGCTTGCTAAGGTTCAAGATGAGGCTGGGCACGGATTGTATTTGTACAGTGCTGCGGAAACACTTGGGGCGGAACGAGCAGATCTGTTTGACCAACTGAATAGTGGTAAAGCCAAGTATAGCAGCATCTTTAACTACCCCACCATTTCATGGGCAGACATTGGTGCCGTGGGTTGGCTGGTAGATGGTGCAGCGATCATGAACCAAGTCATGCTGTGCAGGACCAGTTACGGGCCATATGCGCGAGCGATGGTGCGCATATGCAAGGAAGAAAGTTTCCATCAGCGTCAGGGATATGAGATCATGACCACCTTGGCCCAAGGTTCTGCGGAACAAAAGGAAATGGCGCAAGATGCGTTGAACAGGTGGTGGTGGCCTAGCCTTATGATGTTCGGGCCTAGTGATAAGGATAGTACGCATTCTGCACAAAGCATGGCGTGGAAGATCAAACGAGAAAGTAACGACGAATTGCGCCAAGAGTTTGTGGATCGCACCGTAGACCAAGCCAAGTTCTTGGATCTGGTGATCCCTGACCCTGACCTCAAATGGAACGAGGAGAAAGGCCAACATGATTGGGGTACGATTGATTGGGACGAATTTTACAACGTGATCAAGGGCAACGGCCCATGCAATCGAGAGCGTTTAGCTGCTCGGCAAAAAGCACACAACGAAGGGCAATGGGTGCGAGAAGCTGCCATGGCCTATGCGAATAAGAAAAGAGAAAAAGCCGCTTAATGAGTAAGGAGAAAAACTGGCCGCTGTGGGAGGTTTTCATTCAAAGCAAACCTGGTCTTAACCATAAGCATGTTGGCAGCCTGCATGCTGTTGACACCCAAATGGCTATCGAGAATGCGCGCGATGTATACACCAGGCGCAGCGAGGGTATTAGTATATGGGTAGTTCCCGCGGAGGCGGTTAGTGCCAGCAGCCCAGAAGACGAAGGCGCTTTCTTCGAGCCTGCTAATGATAAGGTTTATCGCCATCCTACCTTTTACGATATCCCTGATGGGGTGAAATACATCTAGGATGGATAAGAAGATCTTATTCGATTACTTGATCCGTCTTGCTGATGATCGATTGATCCTTGGTCATCGGCTAAGTGAGTGGTGCGGCCATGGGCCTATCCTCGAGGAGGATATTGCACTAACCAATGTTGCATTGGATCTTGTAGGGCAGGCACGTATGTATTTGAGTTATGCAGGTGAAGTGGAAGGCGAAGGACGCTCAGAAGACGATCTCGCTTATTTCCGCACAGAACGTGATTTCCGTAACGTATTGCTAGTGGAGTATCCCAATGGGCACTTTGGCGACACAATCGCCCGGCAGTTCTTTTTCGACGTTTATCAATACTTACTGCAAGAGGAACTTGTAAAGAGTGCCGACGAGCAAATAGCTGCTATTGCGGGCAAGTCCATCAAAGAGGTTAAGTACCACTTGCGACATAGTGCAGAATGGATGTGCCGCTTAGGTGATGGAACATCGGAAAGCCACGACCGAATCCAACAGAGTGTGAATAACGTTTGGCGGTTCACGGGTGAACTATTCCACACCGATCAAACCGAGGAGGCCATCGCAGCTTCGAACATTGGCCCCAAACCAGCAGAACTCCGCACCGAGTGGGATAAGAAAGTGAATGAGGTCTTAGCGGAAGCAACATTAGAGCGGCCAACTGAAGAGTGGATGGCAAGTGGAGGCCGTGATGGCCGACACAGCGAGCATATGGGGTTCATCTTGGCTGACCTCCAGTATCTACAGCGGGCTTATCCGGGACAATCTTGGTGATCCATGGCTATGGCGTGGACCGCAGAACGAGTGCGTGAATTATTAGATCAGGTCAAGGATCCTGAAATACCTGTTATTTCCATTGAAGAACTGGGCGTGCTTCGCGGTGTTGAACTGCACATGAACTCCATCACCGTTACCATCACCCCTACTTACTCCGGTTGCCCGGCCATGGGTGAAATGGAAAGTGATATCAAGAAGGTATTGGCAGCACACGGCGCCCAAGAAGTGATCGTAAAGACCGTACTTTCCCCTGCCTGGACCACCGATTGGATACCCGAAACAGCTAAAGAAAAACTACGCGCTTACGGCATTCACCCTCCAACAGAAGCGAGTAAAGACAAAGCCGCCCTACTGGGGAAAACCCGGCAACTAACATGTCCCCAGTGCAGTTCTGATAATACCATCATGAAAAGCCAATTCGGTTCAACCGCATGCAAGGCCTTATTCCAATGTAAGGATTGTCTTGAGCCATTCGATTACTTCAAGTGCATATGAGCTATACCAACATCAAATTTGAAAAAAACGCGGGTGTGGGCACCATTACCCTGAATCGTCCTGATGTGTTAAACAGTTTCAATGCCCAAATGGCGGCAGAGACATTGGCCGCGTTAGAAGATCTCAGAAACGACGCACAGATCAGGGCCATCCTGCTTACCGGTGAAGGAAGAGGCTTCTGCGCCGGGCAAGACCTAGCAGAAGCCACCGCGGCAGATGCGCCGCCAATTGAAGATATCGTTGAGCGCCAATACAACCCCATCATTCGGGCTATTCGTCAAATGCCGAAACCAGTTATTTGCGCCGTGAACGGTGTAGCAGCTGGTGCTGGCGCCAACTTGGCGTATGCCTGCGATCTAACCTTGGCAGCGGACAACGCCAAGTTCGTTCAAAGCTTTATCATGATCGGTTTGATACCTGATACTGGTGGCACCTACACCCTACCTCGACTGGTAGGCATGCAACAGGCGTTCGGCCAAATGATCATGGCGCCCAAGATCACTGCAGGGGAGGCAGAAGCAAAGGGCATGATATGGCAATGCGTACCGGCAGACCAACTGTTGGCCGAAGCCAAGGCCTTGTGCGCCCAGGTTGCACAGATGCCCACACAGGGAATTGCCTTGACCAAAACGGCGCTCAATCGTTCTTTACACAATGACCTGGAGGCGCAGCTTGAGGTCGAAAAAGCGTTGCAGGCTCAAGCAGGAGCATCTGCTGATACCAAAGAGGGCATTGCCGCCTTCTTAGAAAAAAGGAAACCCGTATTCACGGGTAAATAAGTTTCAACCGAGATCCGCATGGACAAGAACAGCACAGTTGGCATCATAGGTGCCGGAACAATGGGCAGTGGCATTGCGCAATTAGCAGCACAAGCAGGACACCCAACTTGGCTCTTTGATACAAAACAGGAAGCCCTTGATAGATCGAAAGCCAAGTTGGCAAAAATCATGGCAAGACTGGTGGAAAAAGGGCGGGTAACTGAAGAAGAAGCGGCCGCCATACAAAGCCGTATTCAATATGCGAACGACTTGAAGGAGTTTGCTCCATGTAGTTTGGTGATTGAAGCGATCGTAGAGAACTTAGAGATAAAGCAGCAGGTGTTCAAGCAATTGGAGAGCATTGTTCCAGAAGAATGCATACTCGCTACTAACACCTCCAGTTTGAGTGTAACCGCCATTGCAGGTGGTGTACAGCGGCCAGGACAAGTCATTGGGCTGCACTTCTTTAATCCTGCGCCGTTGCTGCCGCTGGTTGAAGTAGTGCCAGGACTTGCTAGTAATGCGAATGCAGTGGATACAGCATACACGCTAATGAAAGCATGGAATAAGGTTCCCGTCAAGACCAAGGACACCCCGGGATTCATCGTGAATCGGGTGGCGCGACCTTTCTATGGGGAAGCGATTCGTATTTACGAGGAAGGTATTGCAGATATCCCAACCATCGACTGGGCCATGAAAACCCTTGGCGGCTTCCGCATGGGCCCCTTTGAATTGATGGACCTGATCGGCAACGACGTTAACTACGTGGTTACTGAAACCGTTTTCAAAGAGTTCTTTTACGACCAACGTTATAAGCCGTCCTTTACGCAGAAACGACTGGTTCAAGCAGGTTGGTTTGGCCGAAAAAGTGGGAAAGGCTACTACGAGCACGGGCCGGATGCAACGAATCCAGCTCCACAACAGGACGAGGAAATTGGGCAACTAATCGTTTCTAGAATCCGCGCCATGTTGATCAATGAGGCTGTTGATGCCTTGAATTTGCATATCGCCGATCGCGATGATATCGACTCAGCCATGACCAAAGGAGTCAACTATCCCAAAGGCTTACTAGCCTGGGCAGATGAACTTGGCTTGGATCAGGTGCTTAGCACCTTAATAGACTTGCAGAACAATTATGGAGAGGACAGATACAGGCCCTCTCCTCTTCTGAAGAAGATGGTTTCAACTGGCCAGACATTTTATTGACGCAGAATTAGTTTACATGGAAAATAGTTTGTTCATTTGCCCGCACAAACGGAAAAACGACCATGCATCTTACATTGAAGACAACTGCAGTGCTAATTGCAACAGCACTATTCACAGCATG
>CAZPEQ010000159.1:0-6195 GCA_964585605.1 uncultured Weeksellaceae bacterium
TCTACTTTGCTGCGTACTTGAACGCATTCGTTGACGCGGGTTACGTTTGGGATAGCCAATACGCTGCCCAAAATTTCCTAGACAACAAGTGGCTCTTGGGTTATGGACTTGGCTTGGATATCGTGGGCAGCTACGATCGCATCCTGCGGTTAGAGTATTCTTTTAACAACCTGAACGAAAGTGGTTTGTTCTTACATTTCAGACAACCCTTCTGAACGCATGAAGATCTTAATACACGGCAAACACTATACTGCAAAACGATTAGACATTGTGCGAACGCTTTTTGAGATGCTGCGCGCAAAAGGGTTCGACATACTTGTATCTGAAACGTTCCAGCAAGAAACACGTGGGGAGCTAAGCGCAAATGAACCCCTCCCCATCAACAAGCCGATACCAACCGACATTGATGTGATCCTCACCCTAGGTGGTGATGGTACCATATTGGACGTAGCACCACAAGCCAGCTTGTCTGAAGTACCTGTGATAGGTGTGAACCTAGGTAGGCTTGGTTTTTTGGCGGACATTCAGCCTAACGACGTGGAACGTGCTGTAGATCTACTGGCAGCGCGGGAATACAGTATTGAGAACCGCTCCATTCTAAAGCTTGATTGCGATAAAGAGCTGTTTGATGGGCTTCCGTACGCCTTGAATGAAATAGTCGTACATAAGCGCGATAGCTCCAGCATGATCACCATACATGCCTCGGTAGAAGGGGGTTACCTGAACACATATTGGGGTGATGGCCTGATCATATCCACCCCAACAGGATCCACAGCCTATTCATTGAGCGTTGGGGGGCCTATTCTCACACCAGGTTGCAACAACTTGGTGTTCGCACCCATTGCGCCCCATAACTTGAATGTTCGCCCCCTAGTTGTGCCGGACAAGTTTGAGATCAAGTTAACACCTGATGCAAGAGACGACCGGTATTTAATAGGCTTAGATTCTCGTAATGAGGTGGTTAACGAGTCAATTGAACTGACGATCACGCGAGCCGAGAAAGACCTTCAATTGATTCAATTACCCGATCAAGAGTTCTTAGGAACACTGCGAGACAAATTAATGTGGGGAAAAGACCTGCGCACAGGCCAGTGGAAGAAGCCAAAACGAAGCTAGATTTGCCGTGTAAAACGCACGGGTTGCACACTACGCGCAGCTTGTTGTCGTTATTTGGCCGTATGTCCTTGGTACGAAATATCACGCTGACCCTTTGTCTATTGGGTGCAAGCTATGCTGGAGCACAGTTTAGTGAGGTAGGCCTTACGTTAGGCACCACCTATTATATAGGGGATCTGAACCCTTCGAGGCACTTTAATAGCCTGAGCCATTTTGGAGGCGGACTTGTTTATAAGTACAATTTCAATAACCGCTATGCCTTCCAACTCCTAGGTCTGTTTGGTAGGCTAGAGGGCGATGACATTCTTTCAGATGACCCGGTTGACTTGCAGCGGAATTTGCATTTTAAGACTACGGTTTGGGAAGCCAGTGCCACCGTTGAGGTTAATTTCTTCGAATACCGTTCAGGCAAGAACAAGCGGAATTACACCCCTTACCTATTTGCAGGATTGGGCTATTTCAGGGTAGACCCCCGTGCGCGGATCGGGGATACGTGGTTTGACCTGCAACCGTTGGGAACGGAAGGACAGGGCACCTCACAAAGCGCCGAGGAGCAGTACAACTTGGATCACCTGAATTTGCCGTTCGGTGTCGGCTTTAAAGCTACTGCTGGTAGAATGGATTTTAGCATACACTGGGGATTGCGCCGCACGTGGACCGATTATATTGATGATGTAAGTGGTAATTATGTAGACAACGATATTCTTTCCCTTGAGAACGGACCATTGGCAGGAGCCTTGGCCGACCAAAATTTAAGTGGAACACCCAACATAGCGGGAGTAGCCCGTGGTAACGCGCAGACCAGAGATTGGTATGTGTACTCAGGCTTCACCATCACCTACATCATTAGCCCTCGTTTTTTGGAGTGCTACGAGCAGATTCAGCGTTTGAAGTGACCTAATAGCGCATAAGATGCGATCTTTACCGACTTGACGAACAGTAACGACCATATAACCCAAGGACTTTTAGACCGCATTGACCGCGAAAAAGTGCCGCAGCATGTAGCCATCATCATGGATGGCAATGGCCGCTGGGCCAAGCTACGCGGGGAAAACCGCATATTCGGACACATGAATGGCGTTAGCGCTGTACGTGAAGCCCTAGTGGGCGCGCGTCAAGCCGGAGTGCAATTCTTAACTTTATACGCATTCAGCACCGAGAACTGGAACAGGCCGGGAGAAGAGGTCGCGGCATTAATGGACCTCTTGGTGAATACCATACTCAAAGAGATCAGTGAGTTGCAGGAGAATCAAGTTCGTTTGAATGCTATCGGAGATATTGAAAGTTTGCCTGATTCCTGCAGGCAGGCCTTGCAAGACGCAATAAAGCAAACTGCTAACAATCAAGGAATTACACTTACCCTTGCTTTGAGCTATGGTTCCCGTTGGGAACTGATAAAAGCTGTTAAAGACATTGCTCAAAAGGTAAAGAGTGGAGATATTGAACCCGCTAACATTCAAGAGACAACCTTGGAAGATCACCTTTCAACAACTGGAATTCCTGATCCAGAGCTTCTGATCCGCACCAGCGGTGAAAAACGGATCAGCAATTTTTTGCTTTGGCAGATCGCCTATGCAGAACTCCACTTTACAGAGGTGCTTTGGCCTGATTTTACAAAAAAGGAACTTTTTGAAGCGCTTTTAGACCATCAGCAACGAGAACGACGTTTTGGCAAGACCAGTGAACAATTAAGCTCATGACCGATCTGAAGAACATATCCTTGACCTGTTGCCTGTTCTTTATTGGTTTGCATGCGTTCGGGCAGCATGGGTCGTTGAACGCGATAGATTATACGATCCCGCGCACTTATGAGATCGGTGGCATCACCGTTTCAGGTACTGATAAAGATGCCAATACCATTAAGCTTTTTGCTGGACTTAATATCGGCGATAAGATCGAGATACCGGGTGAACGCCTGCCGCGTGCGATCAGAAACCTGTGGGATCAAAAACTGTTCAGTGATGTACAGATCGAAGCCCCAGAAGTAAGAGGCAATACCATATTCCTGGTGATCAAAGTTCAGGAACAACCAAGTTTTGCTTACCGCACATTCACTGGAGATGTAAGCAGAAGTGACCAGGAAAAGATCGCAGAGCTATACACGGTGCGAAGAGGGGAACAGGTGAATGACGGTGTGGTCATGCGCATGCGTAATTCAGCGTACGACTATTTAAAAAGCAAAGGTTATTTGAAAGGGTACGTAGAGGTGCAGCGCGTAAAACCCGATACGGCCTTTTTCAAAGGAGATGCAAATTCAGTAGGACTCAACGTACATGTGGTCAAAGGCCCGAAGGTGCGCATCAAAGACATCAACTTTACCGGCAACGAGCATATGACGGCCAAGAGTTTGCGTAAAGTAATGAGAGGCACCAAGCGTAAGCGCTTCTACACGCTGTTCAAAGGGAGCAAATTCATAGAAGGCGATTTCCGGGCTGATAAAAACGCGATCGTGCAGCTGTACAATGCACAGGGCTATCGAAATGCAGAGGTCCTCAGCGATAGTATGTACTTCGTTTCTGACAACAAGATCGCGATCGATCTAGCGATCCAAGAAGATGCACAGTTCCGGTTCAGGAATATTCGCTTTACGGGTAATACCAAACACGACGATGAGGCATTGGAGCGTATCCTGCAATTCAAGAAAGGTGATGTGTACAACAAGAGCTTGCTAGATGAGCGCCTTTTCCAGAATCAAACGGGGTTGGATGTATCCTCCTTGTATTTAGATGATGGTTACTTGGGCTTCTTCCCAGAAGCGATCGAGTCTTTGGTTCCTGGTGATAGTATTGACTTGGAGATCCGCATGAACGAAGGGCGACAGTATCGCGTGCGTAACGTGTTGATCAGAGGCAATACAAAGACACATGACCATGTGATCAGGAGGGAGATACGAACCAAGCCCGGCGATCTGTTCAGCCGAACCGATATTTTGAGAACGCAGCAGGAATTGGCGGCTTTAGGATATTTCAATCCGCAGACTTTAGGTGTGAACCCGATCCAAGATCAGCGTACAGGTACGGTTGACCTGGAATACACGGTTGAAGAACAGCCCAGTGATCGACTTGAGTTGAGTGGTGGCTTTGGTGCTGGGCGCCTTGTACTCACCTTGGGCTTATCCTTTACCAATTTCTCTGTACGCAACCTATTTAATCCAGAAGCGTGGCGGCCATTGCCTGCAGGTGATGGGCAAACATTAAGCTTGCGTGCACAAACCAATGGAGCCTTCTTTCAGAGTTACAGCTTAAGCTTTATCGAGCCTTGGTTAGGAGGACGTAAACCAAACTCCTTAAGCACTTCATTCTTTTATACGAACCAGACCAACGGCATCTTCAACAGCGAAGATCCAAATAGACAACGCTTAGGTATTATTGGTGCCACAATAGGACTAGGAAAACGTTTGCAATGGCCTGATGACCGGTTCATTCTCCGGGCCACACTCGGATACCAGCGTTATGAGCTCAATAACTGGCAGCAGTTGTTCAGCTTCACAGAAGGGGTATCTAACGTGGTTACGGGCGAGGTGCAATTCCAGCGTAATGGCCTAGACTACCGTAAAGGAGGCGTATTCTTCCCAACGGGCGGTGCAGTGATCAACCTTTCGGTTAAAGCCACACTGCCCTACTCCAACTGGTTCTACCCTAACCGCAATTTCGGCGAGTTAAGCGATGCCGAACGTTTTGAGTTGATTGAGTTCCACAAGTGGAAATTCACCACCCAGTGGTATACGCCGCTAGACAAGAATCAGAACTTCGTCTTGGCCTTGCGCGGCGGTTTAGGTTTCTTGGGTAATTACAACGACCAGCTGGGTAATTCACCGTTTGAGCGCTTCTACCTGGGCGGAAGTGCGCTCACGGGCTTCCAGCTCGATGGTCGTGAGATCGTAGGACTCAGAGGCTACGATGACCTCAGCCTCGCACCAGATGCAGGAAACTTCTTGATCACCAAGTACACGGCCGAATTGAGGTACTTGATATCACCTAACCCAAGTGCGCAGATCTACGGTACTACCTTCCTAGAAGCCGGCAATACCTATGCTGATTTTGATACGTTCGACCCTTTCCAACTATTCCGATCGGCTGGACTTGGCTTGCGTTTGAACTTACCAGCGTTTGGTCCGCTAGGGCTTGACTACGGCTGGAGATTAGACGATGTGCCCACCCGTCCTAGCACGCCCAGATCACAATTTCACTTCACGATCGGCATAGATCTTGGGGAACTCTGATCCGGATAGACTATTTTCGTCGCCCCATAAATGAAACGATTGATTATCATAGCACTTGCGACACTCGCTTTTGCGGCTACCTCAAAGGTTCAAGCGCAAAAGATCGCTTTTGTCGATGTGAAGTATATTCTTGAGAATATGCCTGAATACGCTACTGCACAGGCAGAATTGAATCGTTTCAGCACAAAGTGGCAAAAGGAAATCGAAAATCGTGGGGGGCAGATCAAGAAGCTTAAAGACGCCTTCGTCGCGGAAGCCATCTTGCTGACTCCTGATATGAAAAAGACGCGTCAAGAAGCGATCAAGAAAAAAGAAAAGGAGGTTTTGGACCTGCAGACCAAGCGTTTTGGTGTTAAGGGTGATCTTTTCAAGAAACGTCAAGAACTGATCCAACCGGTGCAGGATCAGATTTTCGAAGCGATCAAAGAAGTTGCAGGAACAAGCTATTCAGCCGTATTTGATATGAGTGGACAGAGTAATCTGCTGTTCGCCAACGAGAGATACGACAAGACCGAAGCGGTCATGAAAAAATTAGGCATCCGACCTGGGGAAGGTGGCAGTAGTGCTGGTGATTCTGGTGCAGGATCAAAAGGCTCAGAAAAAGCGGGCGATACAAAGCCCGTGAACAATACAACAGGTGGTGGCACAAAGCCTCGCCGATAATAAGCAAATAGCAGAATGAAAAAACTATTAATAACCATTTGTGTTCTAGCTGCCACGCAGTTCAACACATTCGCGCAAGATCAAAAGATCGGCCATATCAACATTGAGGACCTTATGCTGGGCATGCCAGAACGCGCTGCTGCCGAAGCCAAATTGAAGTCATTTGCCGAAACACTGGATGCCAGTTTGAAAGC
>CAZPEQ010000160.1:0-6193 GCA_964585605.1 uncultured Weeksellaceae bacterium
GCTGCAGTATGTGGAACAAGGCGGAACCATGCTCGTGCAGTACAATACCAGCAGGCGCCTTATGGAGGACATTGGCCCGTATCCTTTCTCGGTGACCCGAGATCGAATAACGGTCGAAGAAGCGGCAACCACCTTCTTGCAAAAAGATGACCCCTTGTTGACCTACCCAAATGTGATCGGCCCTGCGGACTTTGAAGGTTGGGTTCAAGAACGCGGGCTGTATTTCACCGCAGAACAAGACGAACGGTATACAAAACTATTCGCTTGGAGTGATCCCGGTGAGGATCCTCTCGACGGCGGTTTGATCTATTGCAAGCATGGAGAAGGACGCTTTATCTACACCGGCATTTCGTTCTTCCGCCAATTACCCGCTGGTGTTCCTGGCGCATATCGTTTGTTCGCGAATCTGATTTCGAAGACGGAAGCGGAATAAAAGAATGTTCAATGCTGAATGTTCAATTTTCATGGATAAATGGGGCCTGCACCTGTATAAGCTAAGGCCGCATTAAAGAGGTTATGTCAGCGAAATAAGTCATGGAGAAAAAATACGATCTGAACGATAGAACAGAAAACTTCGCTGCAGCAGTCATTCATCATGTAGACCGAATGCCTAATACTGTAGCAGGGAAACACATGGGTGGTCAACTACTCCGCTCGGGAACTTCCCCCGCATTGAATTACGGTGAAGCCTTGAGCGCGGAATCCAAGAAAGACTTCATTCACAAGATGAGGATTGCGAATAAGGAACTGAAAGAAACCAGAGCAAATCTTAACGTGCAACGGAAAGCCGATATGGTACCAGCAGATGACAGTTTCCAAAAGCTCTGTAAGGAGTGTGAAGAACTCATCAGAATATTCAGCAAAAGCATAGCAACCGCTCGCAAAAACCTAGCACTGGAAAAATGATCATCCCGTTGCTTCCTCTGATCATTGATTATTCAGCGTTGAATATTTCTCATTCAATTCTATCCAATTGATGAACGCAATAGACTGGTTCATCATGTTGGGTACTTTAGGCTTCATTGTAGGCTACGGTGTTTGGCATACACGAAAGACATCCACCAGTGAAGGTTTCCTGAAAGGGGGATCTAATAATCGGTGGTGGGCAGTAGGGCTTAGCGTAATGGCCACGCAAGCAAGTGCCATTACCTTCTTAAGCACAACCGGTCAAGGTTTTCTAGATGGAATGGGGTTCGTTCAATTCTATTTCGGCTTACCCTTGGCCATGATCGTTATTGGCTACGTATTCATTCCGCTTTACTATAAATGGAACGTATTCACGGCATACGAATTCATTGGGAAGCGATTTGACGAACGTGCTCGGTTGTTCACGGCTGGGTTGTTCCTGTTGTCAAGAGGACTTGCTGCGGGTATTACCATTTACGCACCTAGCATAATCCTAAGCAAAATACTGGGCTGGCCATTAAGCTGGACCTGTTTCTTCATAGGCGGTTTGGTCATTCTGTATACAACCACAGGTGGTGCAAAAGCAGTGGGTGTTACGCACAAACAGCAAATGGTGGTCATGTTCCTGGGCATCTTCTTGGCTTTTGGCTTAACCGTTAATCACCTTTCTGAATTCATGGCATTTGGGGAAAGCCTATCGCTGGCAAAAGCCGTTGGCAAAATGGAGATCGTGAATACCTCTTTCGATCCAGGGGAGAAGTACACCTTATGGAGTGGCCTTATTGCGGGATTCTTCTTGCAACTCTCCTACTTCGGAACTGATCAAAGTCAAGTGCAACGCTACTTAAGTGGGAAGAATATTAAACAGGCCCGCCAAGGGTTATGGATGAATGCGGTACTAAAGATCCCTATGCAGTTCTTTATTCTGCTTACGGGTGTTTTGGTATTTGTCTTTTACATGCTGCATGCTAATCCTGTTCACTGGAATGAAGCCAACCTCGTTGCATTAGAAAATTCTGCGGCCAGCACCACGATCAATGATATCAACGCTGAACACGATGCACAACGGGCGCTAATCAAGGAAAATGCCATTGCCTATGTTGCCGCCGAACGTGCGGGAGATTCTGATCAGGCGACGCAGGTCGCGCAGGAGTTAAATGAACAGATAACCGCAAATAGGGCATTGGGTGCAGGTGTTCAAGACTTGATCGAAGCGGAACTTGATGATGCCGAGAAGAACGACAAGGACTACATTTTCATTACCTACATCATGGATCACCTGCCGGTAGGTATTGTTGGCTTACTACTTGCCATGATCTTCAGCGCGGGAATGAGCAGCACGAGTGCTGAACTAAGCGCTTTGGCTACAACCAGCACTGTTGATGTGTTCAAGAAGGAACGGAGCGACCAAGAGCAGGTAAAGGCCACACGTCGCGCAACAGTCATTTTTGGCGTATTAGCGCTAGCGTTTGCAGCCGTTTTCTCGCTTTTCGAGAACTTGATACAAGCCGTGAACATACTGGGGTCCTTGTTTTACGGATCAATTCTAGGCATATTCCTCGTTGCGTTCTTCTTCAAACAAGTAAAAGGAACTGCCGTATTCTACGCGGCGATCATTGCCCAACTGATCATCTTTGGGATTCACATAGCCAAGGAGCAGGAGTTGATCAACATCGCATTCCTTTGGTATAACCTTATCGCACCTGGCATTGTCATCGTTCTAGCTCTGCTGTTCCAAGCGATCATTCCAAACAAAAAGAGCCCCGTCACATGACGAGGCTCTCCCTTAAACTCTGTTCTAAAGACCAATTACATGTCTTTCATAGAAGCGATCAACTCTTTGTTCAACTTGATATAAGGAGCATACTTCGCTTCCTCAGCAAGTGCTAAACTTTCCTTCGCCGTTTTCATTGCTTCTGCCACCTGACCGTTGGCTTTGTAAGCTTTTGCCAACCAGTGCGTATTCCAGAACTTCTTGTCCATTTCAACGCTCTTCTTCTCCCACATCAACGCCTTACTCGCGTCCAATCCGTTATCTAAGTAGAAACGAGCTGATCCATGATAAGCTCTAAAGTCTGCATCTTCTTTCGCCAACGCTTCTTCAATGTTCTTCTTGGCTTGTGGTATAGGATCCGCAGCGATCTTAATTGCAACTTTCGTCTGCTCCCACATGAGCTCCAAAACTCCTGTTTTGCTGGTGATGTGCGCAAATCCAATGCTAAACGACTCCACTTTCTGTCCCATTTTCGTAGGCTTCACCGTGAATCGGGCCACATCTAAGGAGTCCTTGTAATCGCCAGCTCCCCAATGATCCGTCTTGGAATTAAGTATGACTGTCCACTCATTCTCAGTAGGAATGGTGAAAAAGCTGTAGGTTCCCGCAGCAACTTCTTTGCCACCTATTTGCACGGGACCAGAGAATTCAATGGTTGTGTTCTTGTTCGCTCCCGTACGCCAGATATTGTCAAAAGGCACGAGATCCCCAAAAATCACGCGATCCTTCATACCCGGGCGTGAGTACTCTACATTGATATCTGTTAACCCAATACGCTGCGATACAGTTGCAGCAGGGGAAGGTTGCGGAAGTTCTTGAGCTTGAATAACTAAGGCTCCTGCTAGAAGAGCGATAGTGAGCACGTTTTTAATCATCTTTCTCGATTTTTGAGCATGCAAATATACGTCCTTCTCGGTTTTCTTGCTCGCATCATCCTGAGGTAAACTCCTGTGCAAAGTGCTCAGCATTCCTCTAGCTGCACGTGTTTTAGGTGATCCCACTCCAGAAAATGGTTATATTTAGCCACTTAAAACAAAAAAACAATCCCTTGTCGAGATGAAAAAACAGTTACTCGCGGTGGCGATGTCGGCTGGAGTGTTAACAGTTGTGGGACAGCAGGTGCATCCTCAATTGAACTCAGCTAAGGCGCACACTGGCACGGTAAACGTGCAGGACTATCAGTCCAATAATGTAAAGCCTAGTAGTGATCTTGCAGTTCGAATGCCATTCTGGACTGAAGACTTCAGTGGAGGTTCTGTACCCGCTGGTTGGACGAATGTTGATGTTGGAACTCCAGCAGGTACGCAGGATGTTACTTTCAGCTGGACAAATGATCCGGCAGCGGTTACTCCTTCAGCTCTAGGGTTCATGCCGTCAGAGATTTTCGGTTCAACCGATGCCTCTAACGGTTACCTATGGGCGAATTCAGACCGAGGTCTAGCTGCTAGCCCTGGAACCACACACATCACAGAGTTGACCACAACGCCTATCGATGCGTCTGCTCAGTCGTCTGTATTGTTGACTTACGAAGCATTGATCGGTGTCTTTGACACGTCTGCTAATACTGCAGCGATTGTGCGTGTTAGTAACGATGGTGGTGTTAATTGGACTAATTTCCAGGCATTCCCTTGTCTCGTTACAGGAGCTGCAGCTCCTCCATGTGCTCGTTGGTCAGCGAACCCACAGTTCATCGAAATCGACATTTCAAGTGTTGCTGCTAATGAGCCTGCTGTTTTGATCCAGTTCCAGTGGAGAGGTGGATGGGAGTACTTCTATGCTCTTGACAATATCGAGTTGCAAGAAGTGCCTGATTACGAAAGAGAGTTGCTATTCTCTGTTATCGACCACACAACTGGCGGTTATGAGTATGCTAGAATCCCACAAAGCCAACTTCCTGCTGATATCGGAATCGGCCTACAGGCGCGTAACTTCGGTACACTTGACCAGACTAACGTTGTGTTGACTGGTGAGATTTCTGACGCTGGCGGAAGCGCAGTAATCACTTCTACTGAGTCTATGGCTATCCTACCTCAAAACGATACGATCTTCATGGACAACCTAGAGCCAACTACTCCACTTGTTCCAGGTTTATATGATGCTAGTTTCTGGTTCAGTTCAGATCAAGACTCTTTAGAGAACGACCCGGGCGATGATCTGATCGAGCGCGAGTTTGAGATCACAGATGGTGCAACGGGTGTTTACGCTCTTGATGGCCTTGGCGTATACTCAAATACTTCAACAGCTACACTTGGTACAGGAAACTTTGTAGATGGTGCTGATGGCTTGATCGTATTCACCTTCTTCCGTATCATTAACAATGCCACATTCACCGGTGCTGAGGCGGTAATCACGCCTACAAGTGTTCCTGGAGGAGAAGTAATCTTCAGTGTACACAACGCAGCTGATGTTAACGCAGGTGATGTTTTTACCACCTTGACCGAGTCTGCTAACACGACTGTAACGCAGCAGCACATTGACGACGAGTTGATTCGTGAAGAGTTCAACTTCCCAATTGCTTTAGTTCCTGGTGACTACTACTTGGGTATCACCATGAATAGCTTCGGTAATGCAAACGACGTTAGCGTTGTTGACGACAATACTGTTCCACAGCCCGGTGATGCAGGATTGATTTTCATTG
Source organism: uncultured Weeksellaceae bacterium (assembly GCA_964585605.1). Classification (GTDB taxonomy): domain Bacteria; phylum Bacteroidota; class Bacteroidia; order Flavobacteriales_F; family PHOS-HE28; genus CAZPEQ01. The sequence goes on from CAZPEQ010000160.1 coordinate 5,319, forward strand.
CGGGTGGTGCTAATCCAGGTGTCTTTGGAAACGGTAATGCTCCTGCATTACGTCTTTCTATGGATCCGAACATCAGTGTTGAAGAAGTTGAGGGTCTTGGTGCATTCACTATCAGTCCGAACCCATCTACAGGTTTGATCCGTATCGATACGCCTGAAGAGTCTCAGCTTAGTGTAGAAGTCCGCAACATGTTGGGCGAACTTGTAGTAACTGAGCGGTTCACTAGAACAACCACTGTTGACCTTAGCGGATACGCTAAAGGTGTTTACACGGTAAAATTGGGTAACGGTATTGCTACCTCTACTCAGCTTGTAACCCTACAATAAGAGAACTTACTTAAGTTCTTTTGCAACAATCAAGAGTCCCGCCATCCGGTGGGACTCTTTTTTATATCATTACCTTGCTGGTCAGACTCGTTTATTTTACTGGCATCTTGTTGATCATCAATTGGTTCGGCCGGCTATATTGAGCCTCAACTAAATATGGTCATCTTAATACACCAACTAATGAAACCACTGTTATTAGGTGTTATACTATTAGGGAGTGCGACAGTGCACGGCCAATCCCCCTTTTGGTCAGAAGACTTCAGTAACGGGATGCCAACGGGCTGGGTAACGGAAGACCTTAGTACACCCGCAGGAACGCAAGACGTTACCTTCATATGGTCAAATGACTCCCTAGCTGTCGGGCCTTTCTCAGGTGGTATCATTCCTAGTTTTGATGCGCTTGGTGCATCCAATGGTTACTTGTGGGCAAACTCGAACAGGGGCTTGGGTGTAGCTCCTGATACCACGCATACGACCTTACTTACCACAACAGCCATTGACGCCTCTGGTCAAACTTCGGTGCTCCTGCGCTTTGAAAGCTTGATCGGC
>CAZPEQ010000161.1:0-6116 GCA_964585605.1 uncultured Weeksellaceae bacterium
GCGCACAAATTCGCTTAACTGCTCATCGTCCTCACTGGTGATCCAACACGCCTTATGGCATTGCACATGCTCTAGGTCGCATTTGGCCTTGTATTCATGTTCTAGTCGGTACCTGATCACATCAAATTGAAGTTCACCCACCGCACCAATGATCTTCTTGTTGCCTTGTTTCTGCGTGAATAGCTGGGCAACACCCTCATCAGTGAGCTGGTGAATACCTTTCTCAAGCTGCTTGCTCTTCATAGGGTCTCGATTCACCAATTCCCTGAATATCTCTGGAGAGAAGCTCGGTATGCCTGCAAACCGGATATCCTTTCCTTCCGTTAGCGAATCGCCTATTTTGAAATTGCCCGTATCGTAGAGGCCAACAACATCACCCGGCCAAGCCTCTTCAACGATCTGCTTGTCCTGCGCCATGAACGTGGCAGGCGAGGAGAATTTTAGTTTTTTGTCCAAACGGACGTGGTGGTACCCTTTATTACGCTCAAACTTGCCAGAACAGACACGCAAGTAGGCCAGCCTGTCCCGGTGGTTAGGATCCAGGTTGGCGTGGATCTTAAAAATGAAACCACTCATCTTCGTGCCGAAGGGATCTATCTCGCCCTGGTCACTTGGTCTGGGCTTGGGCGACGGGGCGATCTCGGTGAAACTCTCTAGTAGTTCCTTTACACCGAAATTGTTCAAGGCACTCCCAAAGAAGACAGGAGCTAACTGGCCTTGTTCGTAGGCCTCCATGCTCAATGGATCGTAAACACCATTCACCAATTCAGTCTCTTCACGAAGCAAGGCTGCAGCATCTTCTCCAATGCTATCATCAAGTTTAGCGTCTTTTAGGTCATCGATCTCCAAGGAGTCATGTTCTACCTTGGTTTTGCTGGAGTCAAACAAGCGCAAACTGCTATTCCGTAGGTCGTACACCCCTTGAAAGGTGCGTCCAATACCTATCGGCCAGCTTAAAGGGCGAACCTTGATCGTAAGCTTCTCTTCCAGTTCGTCTAACAAGTCAAATGCGTCACGACCTTCCAAGTCCATCTTGTTAATGAAGATGATAACAGGCGTGTTGCGCATGCGGCATACGCGCATCAAATTCTCCGTTTGGGTCTCCACACCCTTAACACAATCAATCACAAGTATGACGCTGTCAACGGCGCTTAATGTCCGATAGGTGTCTTCTGCAAAGTCTTTATGACCGGGCGTGTCCAAAAGATTTACTCGTTTGCCTTTGTACTCAAAACTCATCACGGAAGTGGAAACCGATATACCACGTTGCCGCTCTATCTCCATAAAGTCACTGGTCGCTGACTTCTTGATTTTATTGCTCTTAACAGCACCTGCCGTTTGAATTGCGCCACCATAGAGCAGGAATTTCTCCGTTAACGTGGTCTTACCTGCATCAGGGTGACTGATAATGGCAAAGGTCTTCCGCTTCTGTATCTCTTCTTTCTGCCCCATAAAGGACGGCAAAAGTACAAGGGTAGCGGATTCTACGTACGAGAAATAATGTCTAACTCATCCTTTGCCCGCAACCGTATTTATCCTTCGGGCTATCTTCGCTAACAGAAATCATGAGTTCATCAATGAAAAACTTACTTCTTAGCGGAACGTTCTTACTCACCAACTTGTTAGCCCATGGCCAACTTTCCATTGTGCTTCAACAAGCTGCCACAGGCTTATCAGGAGCGGTGGATATTGAGCACGCGGGCGACGATCGCTTGTTTGTAGTTCGTCAACCAGGTACCATTTCGGTCGTTGCAGCAGACATGACCGTTTTACCTACGCCCTTTTTGAATATTCAAAGTCAAGTTACAAGTTCAGGTAATGAAATGGGGCTGTTAGGTATCGCATTTCACCCTGATTATGCCAACAACGGCTTCTTCTATGTGAATTATACCAATGGCAATGGTGCGAGTAGAATAAGCAGAATATCCCGGTTCGTAGTGTCCAGTGATCCGAATGTCGCAGACCCGAACTCTGAATTCGTGATTCTTGAAGTATCTCAGCCGTTTTCCAACCACAATGCCGGTGATCTAATGTTCGGTAGTGATGGCTACTTGTATATTCCATGGGGAGACGGCGGCTCCGCTGGCGACCCAGGCGATCGTTCGCAGGATTTGATGGAACCAATGGGTAAGATCTTTCGCATCGACATTGACAATGGTTCCCCCTATGCTATACCGCCAAGCAACCCCTTTGCCAACGCGGTCGATACCCTGCCAGAAATCTGGGGTATTGGTTTGCGTAACCCATGGCGTGCAAGTTTTGATCGACTAACGAATGACCTTTGGATCGGCGATGTTGGGCAGAATGCGCGTGAAGAAGTTGATTTTTGGCCAAGCAATGGAGCTCCTGCTCCAAATTTTGGATGGCGGTGTGTTGAGGGAGATATTCCTTTTAATACGGCAGGTTGCTTGAGTCAATCCAGCTATGTTGGCCCCGTATCGGTGCATGATAACATTGCTATAGCGGGCGGTACATGGTGTTCAGTCATAGGAGGAAGAGTGTATAGAGGAAGCGCCTTTCCGCAAATGCAGGGCCAATACATTTATACGGACTATTGTGCAACCGATTGGTATATGCTCGAGTCAGATGGAATGGGTGGCTTTATGAGAAGTCAAATCGCTTCCAATACGGGTATCAATTTTATTGCAGCCATTGGTGAGGATGTGGATGGAGAACTGTTTGCGGCGCGTGAAAGTAATGGCATTATATATCGGATCTGTCCTGATGAACCACCTGTTTTGGTGCTTGATGGTAACGGCATGCTTACCGCAACTGACGCGGTTACTTACACTTGGTTCTTAGATGGAGTGCAAATTTCAGATACCACGCAGATCTTGGATCCTATGAATATGGGTGGCGATTATTTCGTTGTAGCGGATATTGGCAATGGATGTACGTTTCAATCGAATACCGTAACCGTTAGCCCGTCAAGTGTGGGAGTTATCGACATTACGGATCGGATCAGATTGTTCCCGAATCCAACAGATGCGTCCATGTTCGTGGAGCTAAGCAATACATATCAAGGAGAAGTAAGCTTGGAGATACTTGATGTGAGGGGTCAACTAGTGAAAACTATTGATGCTGCACGCACGTCTTTCAGGATTGATACGAAAGAACTAAGCAACGGACAATACAATTTAACCGTTCGAGTAAACGGCCAGGTCGAGGATATTAAATCCTTCGTCGTTGCGCATTAGACCGAACGTTCTTACATATTAAAAAGCCCCGACGGAAGTCGGGGCTTTTTAGTTGATTGCAGTCGTGCTTAACGCTGAATGACCACTTGCTTGTTCATCCGTTTATCGCCGATTAAAGCGCTCAGTACATAAACACCTGCCGGAAGTCCTTCAGAACCTTGCAACATCACCGTTCCTGTTATGGTCTCAATTTGCTGGTTGAGTACAACTTGTCCTGTAACATTGAACAATTGCACAAAAGCAGATTCTTCGATCAGCTCATCTACTTCAATGCTTACCTGCAAGGCTTGCCCTTGACTAGGGTTTGGCCATACACGCAAACCAATTGCCTCTTTGAGCGAAGCACTTCTCGCACTTGTATTCTGCACGGCGGGGGCAATGATCGTTACTTGACAGGCATTTCCGAAAGGACACCATGTAGCACCGTTGTCAAAACTCCCCCTTACCATCACATCATACGTGACTCCTACTGATAGTGGAAGTGTCACCCAACGTAATTGGCATGTATAGCTTGGGAAGGCTATAAAACGTAGGTATCCTTCAGATATGTTCTCGAATCGGAATTGGTACCTGTTCGCCCCTGCGATCGGTTGCGCACGCACCTGATCACTACCGGCAAAATCGCGATTCACGCCACAACTGAAGAACGGACTTGCCGGATCATCGACCAAAGTAGTAGTAGGACATGCTGCGGCAACAGGGTCTACCATGACAAAACAAGAAGGCCCGAATTCACTGAAAGTACCATTTACCCGTGGGCGAATACGACAATTGAGTAAGGTATTCACTGGTACCGGCGAGGTAACAATGTTGCTGAAACGCACATGGGCTGCTGCTCCAGGACCAGGAGGCGCTCCTTGCGCGGGATTAGCATGACTCAAGAAGATGCGTCTGCTATATCCGCTGTACACATCGAAGAACCAGAATTGATAACCATCATCGTTGTTGTTGCCCACACCAAATTCCGCCGACACAGCGGGATCTACTTCAGTAACAATGAAATCACTGATTAAGTAATCTCTTCTGTCGCAGAAATATGGAGGCAGCTCAACAGAACCGATAGGGACGGTAAAGGATTGACCATAATTATTTGCCGAGCCTCCTGGTATCACAACACCTTCGGCACCAATGATCAATTCGCCGTTCGCGTCACGTAGCGAAAAACTTCCACCTGGGTTGATCCCATCACCAAATGCATCTGAGAATACGAGGTCATACGTCCCATCAGGAAGACAGCACGTTTCACTGAATTGACTGAAGCTAGTGAAGTAAGGGCCGCCACTGCAGGTCGCCGTTGAACTACCACTAGGGAAAATGTCCCAGATGATCTCATTCGGGAAATCATCTGTTGTGATTTCAAGCGTCACTTCGTTATCCATGCAAGGGCCCATTGGTGTGCAATCTGCAGTAATACCGCTGAAAATCACATCACATTGGGTGAATGCACTGTGGAATACAGTTAACTCCACGGGTGTGTTGTTTGGATACGGGCCTACTGTATAGGTGCCTACTCCAACACCGAACTCAAATGCAACACCTTGATCGTCAAAAATGTCGACGGTTCCACTGCTTCCAACGGAAGTGAGATCAACTACGATGTTGAAATTGAAATCGTCAGGACAGGAAGTGCTGACCGTGGCTGTTGCCGGCTCACAAACGCAGAATGAGTTCTGCATATCGTTCGGCATACCGGGTGAAATACAGCGAACACTGAGGTCAGCATTGTTCATGTCTGTATCAACGCCATCGGGGAATCGACTGATTCCCTGATCTTCATTGCCTACTGCACCGCTGTCTTCCAGACCAACGCCACTGCCTTCGACATAAGGTGCTCCCGCATCGCCTTCATAGCTAACCGCATCAATTAGGTTGTTGAACGGGTCTCGAAGCCCTAGGGCATCAGGTGCGCCATTCTGCATGGCTAATGACGCTTCCTCCTGATCGCAGTTTGGAGTAAGTCCATTATCCCTGCAAATAACGTAGTAGTCTCCTGCGGCAAGCACAAAAGCAGGTAAGGTGAAAGAATTACTGACGGTTGCTCCGCCGTTGTTACCGTTAACTAATTCAACCTGCACACCAGCAAGGTCAACCGCATCCGGGCCAATGTTCTTTAACTCAATGAACTCTGCATCGTCAGACCCGGGTTGGTCGTAATCAACCTCATTGATTACAAGCGTATAAGCGATATCACAAGCGGGTGCCGTTCCCATTACACTCACCGTATTGCAAGGAGGACTTAACGAAACATCGTAATCATCAGCTTCATCAATGCCAGTTATAAGAACCGTTCCATTTGCAACGGTTGCAGGATCGTCACCTCCAACTGTTCCCGAGCCAGTGTTGTTGTTCACAACCACGCCTGCTTGAATACCAACGTATGGAATAGTAAGGTCGTAAGTATCACCACCACCAGGGTTCGATGAAACGCATGCGGTTGATTCCGCTAGAAAACTGATTGTACAACCAGGTACACTACAACCGCTAAAACTGCTTCCTGATATCATGGTTCCTGGAGAGAAAAGAGCTCCACCTGATCCGGTGGCGGCACTGTGCTGCACATAAGCTGCTCCTGTGATATCTGGATCCAAGGTGATTGAAGTATTGCTTCCCGCACCCGAGTAACTTAAGGCCTGGGCGATTACTGTACCGCTGGAATTAGCCAAGATCATATCGTCACCACCGTTGTTCAAACTCAAGCTGCCTGTACTTGCAACATCTGTCAATGCCCCGCCAAAGGCGCCTGTGGGTATCCCTCCTCCGAAAACGACAACAGCGCATCCCGCAGGAATTAAGGTGGATGCAGGAAAAACGTGGCGAACAGAGAGGCCATCCGAAAGGGTATAGCCACTAATGTCAACATCAACAACATCGTTGTTCACGATCTCAACGAATTCATCGTCTCCAGTATCCACCGTGCCA